>CATVQN010000023.1 GCA_958346135.1 uncultured Eubacteriales bacterium
TATCAATACGGCTTATGACATGGGTATTATTAACGGCTATGAGGATGGTACCTTCCGTCCCAAGGACAATGTTGCCTATGAAGAAGCATTGAAGATGATTGTCTGCACCTTGGGCTACACCAGTATCAGCACGGATACCACGCCGTGGTACAGTCAGTTTATCGCCCAGGCAAAGAAACTGGGCATCATTGATGTTGCAGACCGCCTGGGAGCTGCTGAGACTCCGGCCAGCCGTGCCTGCATTGCGCAGATGCTATATGATTCTCTGGAGGCTGAGATTGTAGAGCAGGGCAATGTAACCTCCAAGACAATTCTCACAGATTATCTTGGTTATATTAAGAGCACCGGTGTTGTGGCGTCTGACGGTATTACCAGTCTGACTGAGCCGGATGCTGATTTGAGAGACGATGAGATTCAGATTACCGGACAGGAAGCCAACGGCACATATCAGACCTATACTTATAAGACGACCGACTCCAAGCTGAAGAATTACCTTGGCTATGAAATCGAGTATTATTACAAGAATGATGGCAACAATATCCGTACCTTGGCGCTGTATGTGCTGAAGCAGAACAACACGCTGGTTTTGACTGCGTCCATGATTGATGAAGCTTCCAGCACAGACAGTCAGCTGAAGTACTATAAGAGTGACAGCGATAAAAACGCTTCTTCTGTAAGTTTGGATGCAAATAATATAGTGGTTTACAACGGAAAGCTGTTGGGTCTGAATGCGACAAACAGTCGGTTTTATACCGGCCTGATTCCTAAGGTAGGCAGTCTGACCCTGCTGGATTCGGATGTTGACGGCAAATATGACGTGGTCAAGGTGGAGGATTACGAGGTTTACTATGTTTCCAGTACAGTATCTGCGGATTACTCCGTGATTGATGATGTTACCAGAACCGGAAATGATAAAAAGCTGATTCTGAATGTAGATGATCCCAGCATGAATACCACGATTGTAGGGGCAAACGGCAGCGAGCGCACCTTTAGCTCAATTAGTACGGGAAATATTATCTGCCTGGCAAAGAGCAATCCTGCAAACGGCGGAAAGGTGATTCAAAAAGCAGTTGTGCTTAATGATACGGTAACCGGTACTGTAACCAGCGTAGAACCGGGCAAAGCGATTAGCATATCTGGTACTCGTTATGAATTCTCAAAGGCTGCTCCCTGGATGAATGGAATGAGTTCTGTTTTGGAAGAACCGCAGCTTCAGGATTCCGGTGTATACTGTAAGGATATTAACGGCGACATTGTTGCCTATAAGAAAAATGCGGTAACGGAGAACATTTACTACGGCTACATTATGGGAATTGCAGCGGCCAAGGGCTCGTTTGATGATGAGCAGACCCTGCGGATTCTTAGCCAGAGCGGCAGCAAGGTTGAGGTTGCGCTTCAGAAAAATGTTCGTGTGGACGGAGAGACATGTACAGTAGACGAGGCTGTGTCAAAGCTGCGGGCTGCGGCTGCCAGCCAGAATCAAGATCCGGAAGCATCCGGTGTTTCTATACACCAGATCATTAAATATACCACCAAGGTTTCCGGCGGCAAGACAGTTGCAGATAAAATTTACACAGCTACCGGCGAAGCGAGCGGTGTGGATACGGTAACGGATAAGCTGTATCAGTTTACCTCCGTCAGCGGCGCAATGGACATGACTTATAACAGCACTGCCAAGCAGTTGAGATCCGGTAATATTAACGTCAATATTGGAAATGCAACGGTGTTTGTAGTTCCCAGCAATCGAAATACCTATGATGACTACAGAAAGGGAACGCTGTCTTCTACATTCAAGAATAATAAAGCTTATAATGTAGAAGTGTTTGATGTCAGCAAGACAAATAATGCAAAGGTTGTCGTTTGCTACGGTGCGAATGATTCTACCGAAGTGGATTACTCCACCCCGGTTAGTGTAGTGAGTGTGGATGTAGAGAATCAGAACAATCCCGCTACCGGCGAGAATATGAGTTATATGGAGGGCTATCAGTCCTCGACCTCCAATGCGAAGGGCACTCTGGAGGCGTGGATATCCGATGATACGGAATGGACTCCTATGCTGGGCGACATTTTCCGTGCAGGAACCGACCGTGACGGATTCTCTTTGATTAAGAAAGAGAACGTTCTCTACAGCGTCGGCGGAAACAATCGTTACGGTACGATTATAGAACCTTATTCTAACGTAGATTTCTATAAATCAGGCTGTGCAATTCTGCTGGGCAGTGTTGTAGCAACGGATGACACCAGTATCTCTATTCTGCCGCAGAGATTGGTGGAGGGTGATACGATTGACAGTATGGCAGAAGCAATGAACTTTACATTCTCCCAGTTCAGCGGCGCTCGGGTACTTAGCTACGACGATACCGGAAAAGATTTGATAATCAATGACGTATCTTCTGAGTATGAAGGTGTGCTGAAGGGGCTGGCCGGCTACAATGATGGCCTTTCCAATCCCTCTAAAGTTCTTTTGTATATGGTGGAAGGCAGAGTGAAATTGTTCTGTGTTCTGGACAGTCAGGCTTAAAACGAAAGAAAGATGAATCAGGACAGGTCTGTGCTTTTTACAGACCTGTTCTTTCTGTTTGTGAAAAACCAAAACGGGACACTGGTGATTTGAAATGGGGCACAGGCTCACCGGAAAACATTTTACAGGCATAGGTATAGCTATGATGGAGCTTGTAAATAATTTATAAATAATTCTGAAAGAACATTGACAAAAAAATAGCTGTTGTTATATAATTGTGATAATATGTAGAATTGTGCGGCAAAAAGGAAAAAGAAGGAAAGGCGGAAAGGCTTATGACAAAGCATGCAAAAATTATTACCGTGCTGCTGACCGGTATTTTTGTGATTGCTTTTACGATGTTTGGGGTTATGGCTGCCAGGACGGTGTCAACCCTTCCTTTGGGTCAGCAGGTTACCATCGGCGAGTTGGATGCGGAGAGCGAGCAGATAGGCTTGATGAATATTTTGGTGATTGGCATTGACGAGGATGGTACACGAAGCGATACGATTATGCTTTTGTGTTATGACGGTTATTCCAACCGATTTAATATCCTGTCTCTTCCCCGTGATACCCAGGTAGTGATGAACGGATATAAGCAAAAGCTGAACGCTGCCGTTGGGGTTGGACTGCAGAATGTGAAGAACGGTAAGGATAGCGAGCAGGAGGAAGAACTAATTCGCCAGGTTAAAAAGCTGACCGGTCTGCCGGTGCATTATTTTGTCACAGTAGATTTCACCGGATTTAAAGAAATAATTGATGCGCTGGGCGGAGTTGAGTTTAATATCCCCTATGATATGGACTACGATGATCCGGTGCAGAATCTCCATATTCATTTGAAAAAGGGACAGCAGCATTTAGATGGCCAGGCGGCACATGATTTTGTTCGTTTCCGTCATAATAATGACGGCTCTGCGCCGGGAGAATATGTGATGGGAGACGAGGGTCGTATCTATTGGCAGCAGCGGTTTTTAAAGGCGCTGCTGGCACAGAAGGCAAAGCCTCAGTACTTTACCAAAATAACCGACGTGTTTGATGTGGTCGTTGACAATGTGCGGACCAATTATACTTTGCAGGATTTGCTGGCGCACATTGATGTGCTCCAGGAAATTAACATTGATGAAATTGAAGCATATCGTCTGCCGGGCCAGGCCGCCTATGTCGAGTCCGATCAGCTCTGGTGGTATCTCTATGATGAAGATGCCGGAGCGGAATTGATACAGGATGTGTTTATGCCTAAAAGTATGGAACAGTGGGAAGCGGAAAAGGCGGCAAGAGCAGAAAAAGAAGCGGGCGATGGAGACGATGGCGATGCCGGCAGTAAAGACGGTGTGGAATCGGTTGAAAAGCAATAATGTGTTTCCAAAAAGAGCGGAAAACTCCGCTCTTTTTGTGTAAATAGAAAATCATATAAATAGACAGCTCGGCTACACAGAAATTTCATTGTGCATATTATATAATATTTAAATATATTTTATAATTTTTTTATAAATTATTTTTTGCGGACAGGCTTGGAAAATGAGGAGGTTCTCTTGACAAATCCGGGGTTTTGGTGTAAAATAATACGGTTCGTAGTGTAAAATAGAGGGGAATATGGATATGGAGCGGTTAAGACAGATGCCGAAGGTTGTCGGTTTCAAGCAGTCCCGTAAAGCAATCCTGAAGGGACAGGCGCAGCTGGCGTATCTGGCAGAGGATGCTGATTCTTATTTTACAGAAGAATTTACAAGGCTTTGCCTGGAAAACGATGTTATGCAGGTGTCTGCGCCGTCTATGAAGGCGCTGGCAAAAGCTTGTCATGTGGAGGTCCCTACCGCTTGTGCGGTGTTACTTTGCGAATCCTAAATTCGGTAAAGACGCTTTTTGCGTTTTTATATAAAATCTATAGGTATGGAGGTGAACATATTGCCAACATTTAATCAGTTAGTCAGAAAAGGAAGATCGACTGTGGAAAAGAAGTCTACGGCTCCGGCGCTTTTAAAGGGTATGAATACCATTAAGAAGCGGCCGACCGATCAAGCGTCTCCTCAGAAGAGAGGCGTTTGTACTTCTGTAAGAACCATGACTCCGAAAAAGCCGAACTCCGCACTCCGTAAGGTTGCCAGAGTTAAGCTGACAAACGGAATCGAGGTTTCCGCTTATATTCCCGGTATCGGCCATAATTTGCAGGAGCACAGTGTTGTGATGATCCGCGGCGGCCGTATCAAGGACTTGCCTGGTGTCCGTTATCACATTATTCGTGGTACGCTGGATACCTCTGGCGTTGACAAGCGGATGCAGTCCAGATCAAAGTATGGCGCAAAGCGCCCGAAATAAGGCGCCTGTGCAGCTGACACAGTGAATGTAGTGCATATATGTTCATAAGTATTGATATTCATGACCTTATATGCACAGCAGCGGGCGGATTTGCCCGTTGAGTACCTTAATGGTGAATAAACCTAGAGAAGGAGGGGAAGAGAAGTGCCAAGAAGAGGTCATATTGCCCGTCGTGATGTTTTGCCGGATCCGGTGTATAACAGCAAAACGGTTACACGGCTGATTAACAACATCATGTTAGACGGTAAGAAGGGCGTTGCTCAAAGAATAGTTTATGATGCATTTGACATAATAAAGGAGAAAACCGGGAAGGATCCGGTAGAAGTCTTTGAGGAAGCAATGAATCAGGTTATGCCTGTATTGGAGGTTAAGGCTCGTCGTGTGGGCGGTGCCAACTATCAGGTTCCGATTGAGGTTAGAGCGGAGCGCCGCGAAACTCTGGGCCTGAGATGGATCACGCTGTTTGCCAGAAAGCGTTCGGAGAGAACCATGGCAGAGAGACTGGCTAACGAGCTGATGGATGCTACCAACAGTACCGGCGGTGCTTTCAAGAAAAAGGAAGACACCCACAAAATGGCGGAAGCCAACAAGGCGTTCGCTCACTATCGCTGGTAATGTATGTCCTGAAAATCCGACGTTTTCGTCTTTTGCTTTGCTTATTTGGCGGGCGGGAGACCGGGCGGTTCGGATTTTCTGCGCAGTGCGCAGGCGTGGTGCGTAAGAGCGGCAGAGATACTGCCGCAGAAGTTTGAGCGAACCCGTGACCGTATATGGTTTTGGCGGATAAGGGGTTTGCTTTGAAAGGAGAAAATTATGGGCAGAGCATTTACTCTGGAAAAGACCAGAAACATCGGAATCATGGCGCATATTGACGCCGGTAAGACCACTACAACCGAGCGTATTCTGTTCTATACCGGTCGTGTACACAAGATCGGTGAGACCCACGAAGGTGCGGCTACCATGGACTGGATGGAGCAGGAGCAGGAACGTGGTATTACCATTACCTCTGCTGCGACCACCGCACAGTGGAAGGGTCACAGAATCAATATCATTGATACACCGGGACACGTTGACTTTACCGTAGAGGTTGAGCGTTCCTTGCGTGTACTGGATGGCAGCGTGACGGTTCTTTGCGCAAAGGGCGGCGTTGAGCCTCAGTCTGAGACCGTTTGGCGTCAGGCTGATAAATACCGGGTTCCGAGAATGGTATATGTAAACAAGATGGACATCATGGGTGCGGATTTCTATAACGTTATCAACATGATGAAAGAAAGACTGAAATGTAATGCTGTTCCGATTCAGCTGCCGATCGGTGCTGAGGACGAGTTTAAGGGTCTCATCGATTTGATTGAGATGAAAGCATACGTTTATTATGATGAACTGGGAAAGGATGAGCGTCAGGAGGAGATTCCCGCAGATATGAAGGAGAAGGCGGAGGAATACCGTCAGGCTCTTTTAGAGTCGGTTGCGGAGACAGACGAAGCCCTGATGGAGAAGTTCTTTGAGGAAGGCGATCTTTCCGTAGACGAAATCAAGAAAGCAATTCGTAAGGCTACCATTGCAAATGAGATGGTTCCGGTACTGTGCGGTTCCTCTTACAGGAACAAGGGTGTGCAGAATATGCTGGATGCCGTGATTGATTTCATGCCGTCGCCTTTGGACGTGCCCCCTATTAAGGGTATTGTTCCCAGAACCGAGGCAGAGGAGGTTCGTCACTCTTCGGATGATGAGCCCTTTGCTGCGCTGGCATTTAAGATTGCAACCGATCCGTTTGTAGGAAAGCTCTGTTTCTTCAGAGTGTATTCCGGTACCCTAAACAGCGGCTCTCATGTATATAACTCCGTGAAGGACAACAAGGAGAGAATCGGTCGTATTTTGCAGATGCACGCAAATCACCGTGAAGATATTGATATTGTGTATGCCGGCGACATCGCCGCAGCAGTCGGTTTGAAAAACACGACCACCGGTGATACGCTCTGCGATGAGAAGGCGCCGATTATTCTGGAATCCATGGAATTCCCGGAGCCGGTTATTCGTGTCGCCATTGAGCCGAAAACGAAGGCAGGCCAGGAGAAGATGGGTATTGCGCTGTCCAAGCTGGCAGAGGAGGATCCGACCTTCCGTACCTATACCGATGAAGAAACCGGTCAGACGATTATCGCAGGTATGGGTGAGCTGCATCTGGAGATCATTGTTGACCGTCTGCTTCGTGAATTTAAGGTTGAGGCCAATGTGGGCAGTCCGCAGGTATCTTACCGTGAGACGATTCGTACCGCTTCTCATGTTAACCATAAGTATGCGAGACAGTCCGGTGGTAAAGGTCAGTACGGACATGTTGTATTGGATATTGAGCCGTTAGAGCCGGGTTCCGGTTACGTCTTTGAAAACAAGATTGTCGGCGGTGCGATCCCCAAGGAATATATTCCTGCGGTTGATGCCGGTATTCAGGGCGCAATGCAGACCGGTGTTCTGGCCGGTTATCCGGTTGTTGACGTAAAGTGTACTCTTGTGGATGGTTCTTACCACGAGGTGGACTCTTCCGAAATGGCGTTTAAGATTGCAGGTTCCATGGCGTTCAAAGAAGGCTGCAAGAAGGGCAACCCGGTTATTATGGAGCCGATTATGAAGGTAGTGGTAAATGTTCCCGAGGACTACATGGGTGACGTTATTGGTGACTTAAATGCCCGCCGCGGACAGATTCAGGGAATGGAAGCCAGAACCGGCGCCCAGGAGATTACCGCAATGGTTCCTCTGTCCGAAATGTTTGGTTATGCAACCGAGCTTCGGTCCAGAACCCAGGGCCGCGGTCAGTATTCTATGGAGCCCAGCCACTTTGAAGAGCTGCCGAAGAGTTTGGCAGAAAAGATTATCAAGGAGAGAAACAAGAACGAAGACTAGTTTCTCTGATGACTTTGATGTTAAAGTTGAAAATAATTCTTAGGAATTTAAAAAAAGTTTACAAAAAAGTCTTGAAATTATTTAAAAAGAATAGTAGAATAGAACCATATAGTTTTGTAAAATGATTCAATAATTTCTATATTCCATTAGTAGGAGGAAAGTAAAATGGCAAAGGAAAAATTCGAAAGAAGTAAACCCCATGTTAACATTGGTACAATCGGCCACGTTGACCATGGTAAGACTACCCTGACCGCAGCTATCACTAAGGTGCTGGCTATGGATGGTAAAGCACAGTACGAAGCTTATGACATGATCGACAAGGCTCCGGAGGAAAGAGAGAGAGGTATAACCATCTCTACCGCACACGTTGAGTATCAGACTGACAATCGTCACTATGCACACGTTGACTGCCCCGGACACGCTGACTACGTTAAGAACATGATCACCGGTGCTGCACAGATGGACGGTGCAATCCTGGTTGTATCTGCTGCTGATGGTCCTATGCCCCAGACTCGTGAGCACATTCTGCTCTCCCGTCAGGTTGGTGTACCTTACATCGTAGTATTTATGAACAAAGTAGATCAGGTTGACGACCCCGAGCTTTTGGAGCTGGTTGAGATGGAAATTAGAGACCTGCTGACCGAATATGACTTCCCGGGCGACGATACTCCGATCATAAAGGGTTCTGCACTTCAGGTTCTGGAGAGCGACTCTACCGATCCGAACGCTCCTGAGTATGCTTGCATTCATGAGTTGATGGACGCTGTTGACAGCTACATTCCGACTCCTGAGAGAAAGAGTGATCTGCCCTTCTTGATGCCGATCGAGGATATTTTCTCTATTACCGGTCGTGGTACGGTTGCTACCGGTAGAGTTGAGAGAGGTCAGCTGAACATGTCTGACGAAGTTGAAATCGTTGGTCTGTCCGACGAGACCAGAAAAGTTGTTGTAACCGGTATTGAGATGTTCAGAAAGCTTCTGGACTATGCAGAAGCCGGCGACAACATCGGTGCTCTGCTCCGTGGTGTTGCTCGTGACGAGATTGAAAGAGGTCAGGTTTTGGCGAAACCCGGTACGATTACTCCTCACACCCAGTTCAAGGGCGAGGTTTATGTACTGACCAAGGAAGAAGGCGGCCGTCATACTCCGTTCTTCAACAACTACAGACCGCAGTTCTATTTCAGAACAACCGACGTTACCGGTGTTGTTAATCTGCCGGACGGCGTTGAGATGTGTATGCCCGGTGACAACGTTACTATGAGCGTTGAGCTGACTACCACCATCGCTATTGAGGAAGGTCTGCGTTTTGCTATTCGTGAGGGCGGCAGAACCGTAGGTTCCGGCGTCGTAACCGAGATTATTAAATAAGAAACCTTTCTAACTAAAAAGCCTCCCAAGACAGGGAGGCTTTTTTGGTTTATAGGAAAGCTGATTCATTAAGCGGACAATATGAAAGTGTATTTGGTATAGAAGGTCTCTATTTTCTATGAAACCACATCAAAGCCGAGTTCTTCAATTTTTTCTTTCAGCTGTGAAAGATTGATTTTTTCCGGGTCGTAAGTAACGTCTGCACATTTTCCCTCCAGACTT
>CATVQN010000024.1 GCA_958346135.1 uncultured Eubacteriales bacterium
CCTTTGATTTGTCTGACGAAGGAATTTTGATTACCATTTCCGAAAAGTCTGTACCGACTGTGAAGGATCCGGTGAGATCTGTCGGCGGCAGAAGCGGAAGAAGCGGCGGCGGGGGCGGAGGAATCTCTGTTTCCGGCGGAAACACTACAACGGCGCAGCCGCCTGCAGCCATTGAACTTCCCCAGACAGTACAGCCGACAGCTCCGGAATCTCTGTCCTTTTCTGATATTAGTTCGGTACCTTGGGCAAAGGAAGCCATTTTGGCTTTGGCAGAGCGTGGTATTTTAAATGGCCGCGGCGGGGGAAGTTTTGCACCGCTGTCGGAGATCAGCCGTGCCGAAATGGCTAAAATCTTGGCGTTGGTCTTTCAGATGGAGGACGGAAAGGAAGAAACTGTAGAATTTTCGGATGTGCCGAAAAACGCCTGGTATTTTGAAAGCGTAGCGGCGGCTGTGCGGAGTGGTATGATTCACGGCAACGGAGACGGAACCTATGTGCCGGAACGCAGCGTCACCCGTGAGGAATTTGCGGCGATGCTGGCAAGAGGTCTGGAAGCGGTGAGTGTGAAACCGGAAATAATTCGGCTAAACATCAATTTTAACGATGAGGAAGAAATTTCTGCGTTTGCGGTAGGATACGTTGATTTACTTTATACGGCGGGAATTCTGGACGGAGATGATACCGGGGCTTTTCGTCCCAAGGATTCCGTCAGCCGTGCGGAAGCGGCGGCAGGCGTCTATAAGCTGCTGCATCGGCTGGAACAACCGGCAGAAAGCGAGGCGCAATTGCAATGAAAAAAAAGCTGAAAATTTTGTCGGCGGTTGTATGCTTTGGCGTAATGCTCCTTGGCTTTTGGAAAATTCCGATTTATGCTTTTGAATCGGATTCCGTATTTGAGGAGGATTTGCCGAAGAAACAGATTTGGAAAAACGAGGGAGATACCTTAGAACAGGCCGTTGAGGTACATAATGTAGATGTTTGGGCGGTGGAGGATTACGAGCTGGATACCATGTACCAAGATCCGTATGTGCTGCGCCGTACTGCCAACACCACCGAAGCATGGGTCGTATTTGAGCTCCCCTATATGAAACGGGTCGAACTGCTCTCTTACAGCTGGACGGAGAACGCCGTACCCTTTGTTCTGTATCTTTCTGAGGACGGAGAAACTTGGACAGATGCCGGAAATGAAACTGAGGTACGGCCGGATCCGGAGGAGCTGGGACGCTGGACGCAGATTCTGCATCAAAATGAGAATACCCGAGGGATGCGTTATTTAAAGATCGTATGGCCGCAACCGTCGGCGTCCAATGATTGGTGGAATCCGTATCTTGGATGGATTTCCGCTGAAATCGGAGTGCCGTCACCTGCAAAGCTTGTAACCTTTGTCCCGGAAGCGCTCACCGTTCCCCGCTATGACAACACCGTGTATTCTCTTTCGGCAAATGTGATAGATCAATTGGGAGAGGCTATGGAGTTTGAAATCGTATGGTGTGCTGCGGAGGAATTGCCGGAAGGTGTTACGCTCACAGCAGACGGTACCTTGACAGTAGAGCATACCTGTATGGCAGATACAAAGCTGCAGTTGACTGCAAAGGCGACGATCACGGAAACCGAAACTATGGAGGCTTCGGTTTGGACGGTGTTTAGGCCGGCGCAGATAGGGGATAGCAACTACGACAATAAGCTTGACGAGGCTGATCTTCAATATGTCATGGACAATTACGGAAAGTCACAGGAGGACGAGGAATGGAAAAATCTTCGGCTGGTCGATGTAGACGGTGACGGAAAAATTGATATTGCCGATTTGGCTTATCTTGCATATTATTGCGAAATAAAACAGGATGACGTTGCAGAGAATCAGTAAAAACAGCGGAGGAAAAGATGAAGCAAAGAATGAAAAAAGTGTGCTGTCTGCTATTGTGTCTGCTGCTGATGCCGAAAGAAATGACGGTTTCTCATGCGGCGCAGGCTGATACGGCGTTAGGAATCCTATTGGATGACTGCGTGGATTTTTCAGTAGCACAGAATCACAGCGACGGATTGTATGCAGAGGTTACTGCGGAGGAAAACCGCTATGCCTTTGAAGACTTTACCATGTTCATGCGAAAGGAGAAAACGGCAGAGTGGCTGGAATACGAAATTCCATTGCAGCAGTATCTGATTTTTCACACCTACTTCCGTCAAAATGAAGCGATTTCCCATTTTACATTTTCCTGGTCGGCAGACGGAGAAAACTGGCAGGAGGCTATCCCTGAGATTCAGATTGAAACGGTGGAGAACTGGAAGTGGATTCCGGTGCTTTACAGCCTGAAAAACCTTGATGCTGCAGCGAAATATGTACGTATTACCTTTAGCAATTTAGAAGGCGTGGAATGGTCACCCAGTCTTGCCGGGGTTTACAGTCAGTATTTGACAAAGGTATCCAGTGGATTTGCTGATTGCGCCGGCACACCTTATGAGGAGGACACTACGTTTTTAAAGGAATTGGGATTTGTGTCCGGATATAACGCATATCAATATCGTCCGGAAGAAGAGATTTCCCGGGCGGAATTTGCCAAACTGATAGCCGGTGCTGTCAATGCGGAGGGAGAAAGTGTCCGAATCTTTTATGATGTGGACAGCGGTCACTGGGCTGCCGCATCCGTTGCCGGACTTTATGGTCTTGGTGTGATTTCCGGTGATGAAAACGGATATTTTCATCCGGAAGAACCCATTACCTGTCAGGAAGCGGCAAAGCTCATGGCATCGGCAATCGGATATACCGCTATGGCAGAGCAAAGAGGAGGGTATCCTACAGGCTACTTACAGACGGCGTACCAAATTGGACTGCTTCGGGGGATTTCTCGTTTCGGCGAAGAAAAGATAAATCGGGGTGATGCGGCGGTTATTCTTGCCAATCTGCTTAAGGGCGAGATGATTTATCCTGTGTCCTATGGCAGCGATGATAATCGGTATCAACAGAACGGTACCACGCCGCTGAACTTCTATCATCATATTTATGAAGTGGAGGGTCAGCTGAGTAATCTGGGGGCAAAATCCATCGGAGACCAAAATGTTTTGGGAGAGAATCAGGCGATGATTGACGGCCGAGTCTTTTATCAGTCGGCCGGATGTCTGAAAGATTTACTTGGTCAGGAGATTTGTGCTTATGTGAAGTATGAGGATCGCGATACGACCGGAACTATTTTGTATGCACAGTCGCAAGCCGAAACCCTAAGTGAAACCTTTTCGGCTTTGGAATATAAAGGAATAGAGGATGGAAAACTGATTTTTCTCCGAGACGGCAGTGAGCGGGAATATCGTTATACCAATAACACCCGGGTGGTTTATAACGGCCGCTTTGATACCAGAATGGGCGTAACTGAAAAATTGGACGTCACCTGCGGCAGTATTCGTATTGTGTCTAACAGTGGAAATCATACAGCGGATGTTATTTTGGTTGAGGAATATGAAACTGATTGGATGGCAGCACCGGGGCGTTTGGACGGGGTCTTAACGGACAAGAAGCAGGGTGCTGTCAATCTTGGACTGGACCTTGCGCAGGCGGTTTCGGTTTCTTTGTACGGAGAATTGCAGGAGAACTACGAGAATATTACGGTACAGTCAAATGACGTGGTTTGCGTTGCAAAAAGCCGAGACGGCTATGTGGCAGATGTGAAAGTTTTACATGATCGAAGAACCGGTACGCTGCAGAGTTTACGCCAAGATGCCGGTGTGTGTGTGTTACAGGGAGAAGGGCTTCGGCTTTCCAAAGCCTTTGCGCCGGAGCGCGCAGCTGCCTTTCTCGGCAAAGAGGTAACTGCCTATCTGGATGTAAACGGTGCCGTTTTTATACTGGAGGAAAATGTACTCCAAAGCGGCTATGGATATTTGCAAAATGTTGCTGTAAAATCGGGGATTTCAGAGAAGATCATTCTGCGTATTGTTACCCAAAGCGCTTTGGCTATGGAATATACGGCAGATTCCAAAACGCTGCTTAACGGAAAAAAGGAAAATGTATCGGCCTTTGGAAATCTCACGCCGCAGTTGATTCGTTATACAGCCCGGGAGGATGGAACGCTTGCTAAGGTGGAAACGGCAGCGGAGGGCAACGGAATTGTAGGACAGTCGGGCTTTACTTTGAATTATCAGTCGGATCAGGCAAAATACTACGGAGATCAGCTGAAAGTGTTTGCTTCGGTCTATCAGATGGATGCCGATACCAAGGTTTTCTTGGTTCCGGAGGATTCCAGACGGATTGAGGATTATGAGGTTACTAACGCAGGTGCCTTTATTACCGATAAAAACTATCGGGTTTTTCTCTACGATGTCGATGACAGCTATCGGTGCGGTGCGGTGGTTGCAGATCTTGCTGCCAGTGAAAACCGGACCTTGGAGAACTATGACCCGGTTGCCATTGTGCAGAGCGTTGGAAATATTCTGGACAAGGACGGAAATCTCTGTCTGGAGGTTTCTGTCAAGGTCGGAGGCGAGGATACCTTTCTTTACTTCGATTCCTTGGGAGGCCGGGATGTAACCGGAAGCTGGCTTCCGAATTATAAGAGTCGGAACACTGCTGACGGGAATAATCCGTTTTCGCCGGGAGAAGTGCTGCAATATTATATGGATTCCAAAAGCCACTGTAAGTATTTTCGAATGCTGCTTACCGATTCGATGATTAAAGATGGAACGGAATACGAAAAAAATATGGGTGACTACGGAGCCTTGAGTGAGCAGAATTACTTCAGCGAGCTGTATACCACACAGGGAACAGTTCTAAAAAAGTTTTCGGACAAGATGCTGGTTTCGGCGGATAGCTCCGGTTTTGTGCGGACCATTCCCCTGTCCGGCGCCGTGATTTATCGTTTGAATAAAGAAAATAAAAAGCTTTTGCCCGGTGACGCGTCAGATATTTCAGAGGGCAGCAAAGTTTTTGTCCGGATGAATTATACCGCAGTGCGTGAAATTCTCGTGATTTCCGGTCAATGAAGTATCTTTTTCCCCGCTTTGGGAAAACCTAAAGCGGAGGTGAAAAATATGTTTAAAGGTAAAGTTACAGTGATCGGAGCGGGAAACGTAGGTTCTACCATCGTTTATACACTGGTTTTAAGCGGTATGGTATCTGAAATTGTTTTGATTGACATTAACCGTGATAAGGCGGAGGGAGATGCGATGGACATGAACCACGGCATCTGCTTTGTCAGCCCTGTGAAGGTGGTTGCGGGGGAATACAGTGATATTTCCGGCAGTGACATGGTGATTATTACTGCTGGGGCGAATCAGAAGGAAGGAGAAAAACGTACCGATTTGCTCAGGCGCAATACCGCTATTTTTCAGAGTATTATCGATCAGGTTCTGAAATATTGTCATGATGATACGATTTTAATGGTCGTTACCAACCCGGTGGACATTTTAACCTATATTACCTACAAAATATCGGGGTTCTCCAAGCAGCATGTGATTGGCTCCGGTACGGTACTGGATACCGCTCGACTCAAATACCTGCTGGGAGAGCATACCAATGTGGATGTCCGCAATGTGCACACCTATATCATTGGCGAACACGGGGATTCCGAGGTTGCTGCATGGAGTGTCACCAATGTGGCAGGTATGAGTGTAGACGGCTATTGTCAAAGTGCCGGCAGCTGCGATTCGCTGGATGTCTGTAGGGATACTTTTTATGATAAGACCAGAAACGCTGCCTATGAAATTATCGATAAAAAGGGTGCAACCTATTATGCCATTGCCCTGGCAGTTCGCAGAATTGTGGAGAGCATCATCGGAAATGAGCATTCTATTCTGACGGTTTCCAGCTTATTTGAAGGTGAATACGGAATATCCGATATATGTCTCAGTGCCCCCACGATTGTAGGCAGTGAAGGAGCAAAACAAATTTTAGAAATCAAATTTTCCGATGAGGAACGCAGAAGACTGCAGGAATCGGCGGATAAGCTGAAATATTTGGCAAAGGAGATTGGTTTTTAATGCAGACTTTAAGAATTTCGGGAATTGAGCCGGAGTCCATCGTAGATGGACCCGGCATCCGCTACGTCATTTTTGTACAGGGTTGTCCCCATCATTGTCCGGGATGCCATAATCCGCAGACGCATGATTTTGAAGGCGGACATGACCAGAGCTTTGCGTCTATGCTGGAGGAAATAGACAAAAATCCTCTGCTCAGCGGTGTGACCTTCTCAGGCGGAGAGCCTTTTTGTCAGGCGGCTGCTTTAGCGGAGCTCGGACAAAAGATTCGTCAAAGAGGGTTAAATCTTGTGTGCTACAGTGGATATACCTTTGAGGAGCTGCTTACGCAATCTAAGACTCAGCCTGAAATTATGGATTTATTGAGAATAACGAATATTTTGATTGACGGTAGATTTGTCCTGAAGGAAAAATCTCTGATGCTGAAGTTTCGGGGAAGTCGGAATCAGAGAGTTTTAGATGTTCCAAAGTCACTGGAACAGGGGACACCTGTTTTGGCTGAGATTTGATACATAGAACGAACTTGTGATATTTTCCGTATTGTGAAAAAGCAGGCCGGGCTTTTGGCTTGCTTTTCATTTTTCAAAAATAAACAAGGGGAAGATAAGAAATATGCAGAAAAACGAACACGTTTGGGCATATTATTTTGTTTGATGTCGTTTTTTAAAATGTATTGACAAAAATATAACAGAGGTGTACAATGAAGCTATGACCTGTAAGGAGGTAATGGCTCAATGTTTTTTATTCAGGAAAACTATATCAATGAATTATTAGAAAAAGCGCAGTGCACAGATGCTGCCGAAATTGACAGAATTCTCGACAAAGCGGAGCGGTTTGAGGGATTAAACCACCAGGAGGTGGCAGCTTTGTTAAAGCTGGAAAATACCGAGCAGCTGCATCGTATGTTTGAGATTGCCAATAAAATTAAGCAGCATATTTACGGCAATCGTATTGTGATGTTTGCACCCCTTTATGTCAGTGATTATTGCGTGAATCAGTGTAAATATTGCAGTTATAACTGTAACCACGAATTTAACCGCCGACGTCTTACGATGGATGAGGTACGGGAGGAAGTAAGAATCTTAGAATCCATGGGGCATAAGCGTCTGGCAGTAGAAGCCGGTGAGGATGACGAAAACTGTCCGATTGAGTACATTCTCGAATGCCTGAAAACGATTTATGACATGAAATTCAAAAATGGCGAAATTCGTCGTGTGAATGTCAATATCGCAGCAACCACGGTGGAGAATTACCGTAAACTCAAGGAGGTGGGAATTGGAACCTATATTCTGTTCCAGGAAACCTATCACAAACCCACCTATTTGGATATGCACGTTTCCGGTCCGAAGCGGAACTACGAATACCATACTACGGCCTTTGACCGTGCAATGCAAGGCGGTATTGATGATGTGGGCGGCGGCGTTCTCTTTGGGTTGTATGATCCATATTTTGAGGTATTAGGCCTGATGCTCCATAACGAGCATTTGGAGAAGGAGTTTGGCGTTGGTTTCCATACCATTTCCGTTCCCAGAATCCGAAAGGCTGACGGTGCGCTGATTACTTCGTTCCCCCATGCGGTAGATGATGAAACTTTTAAAAAGCTGGTTGCTGTAATTCGCCTGGCAGTACCATTTACCGGAATGATTGTTTCGACCAGAGAAAGCGAAGAAATGCGCAAGGAGTTGATTCGGCTGGGTATTTCGCAGATGAGTGCGGGTTCTACCACCGGAGTGGGAAGCTATAAAACGCATCAGGATAGTAGTGTGCAGTTTGAAGTGGTCGACAGACGGGATGCCATGGATGTCATTTCATGGATTATGGACGAGGGAATGGTTCCCAGTTTCTGTACTGCTTGCTATCGCAGCGGTAGAACCGGTGATCGGTTTATGTCTCTAGCAAAGTCCGGAAATATCAAAAATGTTTGTCTGCCCAACGCATTGATGACCTTGGCAGAATATACGTTGGACTACGGCGATGATAATTTTAAGCAAAAGGCTTATGCTACCATAGAACGGGAAATCCCCAATATTGCCAATGAAAAGGTGCGTGCATTGGTCAAAGAGAATATAGAGAAAATTAAACAGGGTCAAAGAGATTTGTTTGTATAACAAAAGTAAGGTATACATGGCTTCTGAAGTGTTACATGAAGGAGGGGCTTAGCCCCCGGAAAAATGGACAAAGGTGTCCCCCGTCTGTAAAGCAAGACGGGGGATATTGTTTAGGAAAGGTTGTGATTAAATGGAAAAGACACCGCTTTCCATGCGTAAGCACATTGCGATTATCGGAGAGACGAACTCCGGAAAATCAACGTTATTTAACGCTCTTTTAGAACAGGACGCAGCCATTGTATCGGAGGTTTCCGGCACGACAACCGATCCGGTTACCAAGGCAATGGAACTGATCCCCTACGGACCGGTGGCATTGATTGATACCGCCGGCTTTGGCGATGAGACTGCGCTTGGAAAACAAAGAATGGAAAAGACACAGCAGCTTTTAAAGCGAGTCGATTTGATTTTACAGGTGGCAGATGCCACATCGGCTTTGCCGGCGTTTCCCAAGACCGAAGCTCCCGTTTTGGAAATCTACACGAAGTGCGAGCTTTTAGAAAAAGAGAATCTGGAAAAATTGGAGAAACAAAATCCAAAGGCAATATTTCTCTCTCGGCACGGCAAGGAAGGCTTAGAGAAATTAAAGAAGAAAATGATAGAGATTCTAAAGAGTCAGGACCGAGACGACGAAACCTTGCTTGGAGATTTGCTTTCGGCAGGAAGTACGGTTGTGATGGTGGTTCCCATTGACAGCGCAGCGCCGAAGGGCAGGTTAATTTTACCGCAGGTACAGTTGATCAGAGATTGTCTGGATCACGATATGAAGGCCTATGTCACCAAGGAAAATACGCTTGAACAGGCGCTTTCTGATTTGAAGAAAGTTGATTTGGTTGTTACGGATTCCCAAGCATTTCAATTGGTGGATTCCATTGTCCCCAAGGAAATTCCGTTGACTTCGTTTTCTATGCTGCTGGCACGGCAGAAAGGAAACTTTCAACAGTATTTAGAGGGAGCTGAGGCAATTGCAAATTTAAAGTCCGGAGATCATATTCTGGTGCTGGAGGGGTGTACGCATAACAGTACCCACGAGGATATTGGAAGAATCAAGCTTCCGAAGTTGATTGAAAAAAAGACAGGTGCAAAATGTGAATACACTTTTTCGGTTGGGTACCAATTCCCGGAGGATTTGGAACAATTTCGGTTGGTATTATCCTGCGGAATGTGTATGATTAACAAGCAGGAGGTATTATCACGGCTGAAAATACT
>CATVQN010000025.1 GCA_958346135.1 uncultured Eubacteriales bacterium
CCTATAGGCCTGGCACTTGCGGGCATTCTCCTTTTACAGTTGTTGCTTCAGATTTTCTTGACAATGCTGCATGTGGATACGGTAACCAAGATTCGGTTCAAAATCCAGTCGCAGCTGTTTGAGAAATATTTACATAAGCAAAAGCAGAAGGCAGATCGCTTCCATTCCGGTGAATTGGTGAATCGGATTTCCGGCGATTCCTCGATTGTGGCAGAGGGAGCGGGAAACATTATTCCGTCCTTGATTTCGGTGGGAACTCGAATCATCCTTAGCTTTTGTGCCCTCATGATGCTGGATTCTATGCTGGCTGTTCTCTGTGTGATTGCCGGAGTTATGATGTTGGCTGTGGCGCAGATTTACAGAAAAAAGACAGGAAGTCTGTTTCGGGAGAGCAGAGAGTGTGAGGGTAGAATCCGATCCTTTATTCAGGAAACCGCACAGAATCTGACGGTGATTAAAGCTTTTTCCGTTTATTCTGTGATTTTGCGTCAGCTGGGCAAAGCCCAGGATGATGCCTATACCTTGGCGATTCGGAAGAATCGAATCAGTATCGGCGCAAATGTCTGTTTTTTTGTAGCCATGTCTGCCGGTTATTATCTGGCGTTGGCATGGGGCGCATGGCAGATTTCCCGCGGTCTTATGACGTTCGGGACGCTGACGGCAATATTGGGATTGACCGGAGATGTTACAGCTCCTTTTCGGGATTTGGCCTCTCTGTTTCCACAGTATATGTCCGTTTGTGCTTCGTCAGAGCGCTTAGAGGAGCTTTGGAACCTTCCGGAGGATGAGGATCTTCCGCCGGAGGATTCGCAGGAGCTTTACGAGAGACTTCGTGCCATACGATTTTCTAATGTGGATTTTTCTTACGGAGCATCGCCGGTTTTGTACCATACCGATGTGACGTTTGAGAAAGATAAACTGACAGCGGTCACCGGGGAATCCGGTGCGGGAAAGAGTACCCTGCTCAATTTGCTTGCGGGGATTCTGAGACCGGAATCCGGCGAAATTACGCTGGAAACTGCAAACGGCGCAGAGCGGCTCAGCAGTGCGCATCGCGGCTTGTTTGCGTATGTACCCCAGGATTTTCTTCTGCTGTCAGGGAACGTGCTTGAAAACATTACCTTATTTGATGAAAATCCGGATATGGATCGGTTTTGGTCTGCAGTGCATATGGCAGAGCTCAGCGAGGTTGTTGAAAACCTTTCGGATGGGATTTACACCTTCTTGGGCGAGGGCGGCGGTCGACTCTCCGGCGGCCAGCGGCAGCGAATGGCAATTGCGAGGGCTTTGTACAGTCCGGCTAAGGTTCTGTTAATGGATGAATCGACCTCGGCGCTTTCCGTTGAAGCGGAGGAACGGATTTTACATCATTTAAAGGACAGCGGGAGAACCGTAATTTTTGTTACCCACCGTCGGACGGCGTCGAAATTGTGCGATCGGGTTCTTTTGATGAAGGATGGACGGATTGCGAAATAAAGTGATAAGAATAATTTATTTTAATATAATTTTATGTTTACATAGCATAAGGAGGAGATGCAAGTGTTAAAAAAGTTTGTTAGTACTGTGGTGGGGGTATCTTGTGCGGTTGCCGCTTTAGGTGTTTCCGCTGCAAGTCCTACAATTCAAACGACGACCACGTATTCCGGCGGGGGTACCGCTAAGATTGCAGTAACCACGACGGTAACGGATGCGACGAGCGGCAATGTGTATACTTATCTGGCGTATGACAAAGGCGTTGCAACAGTAACGACCGGAGACCAGATTGTATACGTTGATCAGCAGAAGGCGACCGGAACGAATGTTACGTTTAACTATGTTACGGATAGTACGGATGTTGGGTCCAATGTAAAGGTCGGCGGTAAGAGCGCAGAAGGTGTGGCTTATGATCCGGCAAGCGGTACGATTCCGGCAGCTCCAGTAGTGGGAAATGTATCGGTAGCAGTAGATGGTGAAGATGCAGTTAAAACGGTAGTAGATACGGAAGCTGCAAATGGAACTTATGTTAAGGTTGAATACGAGGCTGTAAATCCGGTATCGTCAGTTACGGTAAATGGCGTAGCAGCTGACTGGTTTGCAGGAAACGGCGTTGTTTGGGTTAAGGTAGATGCGTTGAAGAATGCAACTAAGCCGACGGTAGAGATTACTACTGCTCCGGCAGCTACAGTAGAAACGCAGACTCTGGCAAGCGGCTATATGGCAGCAGCTGGAGAAGATGACGCTGCTGTAATTGCTTTGGGACAGGTAACCGGTGATGTAGCTGAATATGGTATTGCGTTTTCTACTGACAGTAACTTTACAAGCCCCAAGTATTTGCAAGCGCTTGGACGTAACAACGAAGGACAGTTCGCTATCAAATGGGTTGGTTATGGTAGTGAGTTAACAGGTACTGTTTATGCAAAGGTTTATACCGGAGTTGAGGGTAGTCGAGTGCTTTCTGAAGAGACATATGAGGTAATCGTTGGTGGAACAGATGATACTCCTGGTTCCATAGTAAAATAATTCAATAGGAGGGGAAAGAAAATGAAAAAGTTAGCTTTGGGTTATGCCGGTGCAGGCAGCTTTGAAATGCCGAAAATGACCATGGTTGGTCTGGAAAAAGAAGCAAATGTTGCATTTGCAACACCGACCACTGTATATCAAGGATCAGGTAGTAGCTTCTCGCGTAATGATATGCTTCGTGCGGCTACTGAGGCGGAGATTAGTCTTTTTAAAGCTGCCGCCAGCAGTGGCAGTTAAAGCATATGTTATATGAGATTTCCGGCCTTGTGGTTGAGGTGCAGGGCTGTGGTGAATATTTGAAATCATGTATGGCGAAGTATACGCTCCCTCTTTCCAAAGAGAGGGAGCGTATCTGTGATTTTAGGATACACATAAACAGGTGTACCGAGATACCGATGCCTGTGGGAAAGTCCCTTACGGATTCCGGAATTTGGCATATGGTACAGACCGAGCGGGGAGAGACGGTATACAGAACTTTTCCCGGGATGCCGGATGTGGTGAGTGCCCGCATTGATTTTTTAAAAGATTGTGCGGAGATTTCCTTTTTTTCTTTTGAGGAGAGCGATGTAGAAACCCGTGAGCTGTTTCTGAGCGGACAGGCCTTCAGCCAGCTTTTGCTGCCTTATCGGCGCATAGTACTGCATAGCTCCTGTATTGCCAAGGACGGACGGGCGGTTTTGTTTTCAGCGCCTTCCGGCACCGGAAAGAGTACGCATACCGGGCTTTGGAAAAAGTATTATCCCAATACCGTTTTTATTAACGATGATACACCGGTACTTCGGCTGGATGATGCAAAGGGGGTTCTTGCCTGCGGCAGTCCCTGGAGCGGGAAGACCCGGCTCAATGAGAACTTGTCTGTGCCGCTTGCCGCTGTTGTTTTTTTGGAACGGGGCGAAACAAACAGGATTACTCCCTGTTCCGGGATTGAGGCGATGGGACGTCTGCTGGGAGAATGCCGAAAGCTGCCTTTTCGCAGTGCAGTTGAGCAGGCATCAGAGCTTTGCGGCGAGCTTATAGAGCGGGTCCCGGTGTATCGGCTGACTTGAAATATATCTCGTGATGCGGTGGAAACCGTCAGAAAGGAGTTATTGCTATGAAAAAGTTTTGGGTCGTTCTGTCGCTGTGTGCGGCATTATTGACGACAACTGTTGCAGCAGCAGTGGCATTTCCGGATATGCCGGAGGAACACTGGGCATATTCTGCTGTAGATAAAATGTGCGGCGACGGCCGTGTAAACGGGTTTCCGGATGGAACATTTAAACCGGACGAGCTGGTGACACGGTGGCAGTTTGCTAAGATGTCCGGAGGAAATCCGGATTTGATGACAAACCCGGATCGTCCTGCAACCCGGGATGAGGCGGCAGAGTATCTCTGGGAGAGAGCCGGAAAGCCGGAGGTCATTGCACCTATTTCAATAACCCGTGGCAGTGAAAATCCGAAGGCAGTTGCCTGGGCGTATACCAGAGGGGTCATGAAAGGCGACGACGGATTGAGTCTTCGTCTGGATTCCACGCTGACCCGGGCTGAAGCTGCGACGATGATTGTGCGCAGTGAAGGAGAACTTGGTTATGTCAGCTTTAAAGATACCGTTTCCTCCAATATTCTGCGCCGTATATGGGAGGATCTGAGAGGCGAGATCCCCTATGAGGAAAGCCGCAGTCTGACCAACGGCCAGGTGGCGAGAATTGCTTTGCGTCTGGGTAGTGAACGTAAAACGCCCTCTTATCGCAGCTTGAAAAAAATGCCGGAGTTTTCCGGGGAATATGCCAAGGATTTGCAGCTTGTGGCAGAAGAATGCCTGGGTGAAGACAAGGCTACGGAGGCATTTATGAACCAGACAGCGACCATGCAGGATGCAGTTGCTGTGTTGAGCTTTTACGCTATGCGGCAATCTGTAGACTCGATTGCTTTAGGTGATGCCGCTTACACAGACGTGGATCTAACGGCACCGATGGCAAAGATGGCACTGCAATTTGCAAGATATAACAATGTACTGCTCTATGCCGAGCCTAAAATCAATGCACATGATGCGGCAACTGTCAAGGACTTAGCCTGCGTTATACTCCAGTTAGACGATGTGGTGGGACTGACCCGAGCCTATGGCGATGCGCATAATACCCGTTATCAAAAGCAAGAGTATCCCTATCCCTCTAACGCAAACGACTATGCTTATATTTTAGATGAGATACCGGTTTCGGTCTATGAAACGCCTATTTCCGCCACAGCAGTTCCGGCAGATTATATTGAATTTGGTGAAAATTTTGCAGGTACCTTTGCAAACTTTTTAAATCAAATTTCCGAGAAATTTCCGGAATCTGTAAAGTATGGCTGGAGCTTTTATCCGTCTCAGGTGGTATGTCTGCCTGATACGGTTGTTATCCGGGTAGGCTTAGAGATGAAGAACAATCCGGAGCAGTTGACGTTGAACCAGCTGTTGCCGCAGAACACTTTTACCGAGCAGTATAAGGGGGATCGATACATTATTGATATTTTCATCGGAACGTCGGTAATGGATATGGTGCTTGATGGAAGTAAGTATCAGGCAATTCGGGCATTTGTGAAATAACAATCTTACGAAATAAAATGAAAACGGAGCTTTCTGTGTTTTGAAGGCGGAGTTCCCTTCGCGTGTGAAAAGGTGTTTTGTATGATGCAGAAAAGAGTTCCTGATTTTTCATTGAATATAGAGGATTACATTTGATATTGATAGGAAAGGATTGAGACAGGATTGAACGAAGAATTCAACATCGACACACTGCTGGCAATGCTGCTTCCCAAATGGCCGCTTGTGCTTATTTCTACTTTGATTGTTGCTTTGGGGGCATATTTTTACTCCAGCTATATGATGGATCCTATTTATGAGGCGAGCGGTACGCTGTATATTACAGGTGATGTGAATGCAGTTTCCGGCAGTATTAAGCAAGATACGAATCTAAGTGATTTGATGCTGTCCCAGGAATTAGCCAAGACCTATGGTCAGATTTTAAGCAGTAATACTTTCTTTAAGGACGTTGCCAAGGAAAGTAATACCGGATATTCCTACTCCACCATACAAAGTATGACGACCATTACCAATATTCAGGAAACCGGTCTGCTGAAGGTGAGTGTCAAGCACACCAATCCCCAGATGGCGGCTAATCTTGCCAATACGATTTTGAATTTGGCTCCGGCAGAAATTTCCAGAGTTGTGGTTGCGGGCAGTGCTACAGTCATTGACCCCGCAGAGATTCCCAAGGCACCATCTTCTCCCAGCATCCCCAGAAATACGATTTTAGGTGCAGCGGTTGGGTTTTTGCTGGCAGTTGCCTTTATTTTCTTGCGTAGCTTCTTCGATCACACCTTAAAGAGCAGTGAGGAGATCGAGAAAATATTTCATCTCCCGGTTTTGGGAGCGATTCCGACTATTGAAATGTGCAATGGTAAGGATGATAATTATAGCTATGGAAATTGATTCATAGCTACGGACAATGGGCTGTCTCATGGTTGGGACAGCCTTTTATCGTTGTACGGCGAGAAGCCTGCGCAAAAGCAAAATTGTACAGAATGACACTGCGGATGAAGCGAAAGGAGAGAAAGTGATGAAAAAAGAGCTTTGTGACGCCTGTCCCAGAAACTGCCGGATAGACAGAAACAAGCAGCGGGGCTTCTGTGGTTTGGGAGAGCAAATCCGAATCGCTCGAGTAGGTCTGCACCTCTGGGAAGAACCTTGTATTTCCTATGGGCCGGGTTCCGGCACCGTTTTCTTTTCCGGCTGTAATCTGCGCTGTATTTTTTGTCAAAACTATGTCATTTCCCATCATCGGCAAGGGGTGGATATTACAAAAGAAAAACTGGCCGAAGAAATTCTAAGACTTCAGAATATGGGGGCAGTCAATATCAATCTTGTAACCCCCAGTCATTATATAGAGGCAATTTCCGATGTGCTGTGCGCTGTAAAACCACGGCTCCGGATTCCGGTAATCTACAACAGCTCCGGTTACGATAAGCCGGAATTTCTCCAAAAACTTTCGGGTTTGGTGGATATTTATTTGCCGGATGTAAAATACGTTTCTTCAGAAATGAGCAAAAAATACTCGGCTGCTGGTGACTATTTTTCTGTCGCCAAAGCCGCAGTCGAAGAGATGTTTCGCCAAGTAGGCTATGGCCAGTTTGACAGCGAGGGACATATGAAAAAGGGGATTATGGTAAGACATCTAATACTTCCGGGCGGCTATCATGACAGTATCCGGATTTTACAGTGGTTGGCGGAAAATTATGATTCTGCCCAAATGGCTATTAGCCTGATGTGTCAGTATTTTCCCGGTTATCGTGCATCGGAATATCCGGAAATAAACCGCCGCCTTACCACTTTTGAATATAAGAAGGTGGTAAAAACAGCGCAGGAGCTGGGATTTACGGTTGGATTTACACAGGAGCGCTCTTCTGCCGAGGAGTCCTATGTTCCGGATTTTGACTATACCGACCGTATGTAGTATCGCTTTCGTTTTATGAGACAAGGGATAAAAAAGCCATCCCGGCACCGATAGGAAGTTCTATCAGCGCAATCAGGACGGCAATGGGTGCAGCGTCGCATGCTGCTAAATATAAGACAAAATCAAAGAACAGGTTCCTTCCACTGTATAATTGGCTGCTTGTGCCGGTACAAAGATACTGTCCCCTTTTTTCAAGGGTAAAACGGTATTTTCTAAAGTAAGTGTTCCGCAGCCCTCGGTTACAATCAAGGATTGGAAGCTGTCGGCATCGGCCGCAAGAGTTGCCTTGCCGGAAATCTCCAGCTTTTCTACCGTGAAATAGCGACAGGATGCCAGCTGTTCCTTCGTATAACCGGGATATTCTATCACCTCTCGCGTGCTATCCTGCTGTGGTACCGGATGAAGGTCAGAAACCTCCAGTGCCTTTTGAATGTGCAGCTGCCGGGGATTCCCGGCGGCATCGCGGCGGTCATAGTCATAAACCCGATAGGTGGTGTTGGAATTCTGCTGAATTTCACAGATGACAGTTCCTTTGCCGATGGCGTGAACCGTGCCCGCCTTAATCAAAAATACATCTCCCGGATGAACCTCAACCCTGTTTAGTACCTCCAAAACGGTATTTTCTTCAATCCTCTTTTGAAATTCCTCTTTTGTGATTGTGGTGTTTAGTCCGTAATAAAGACTTGCTCCCGGCTCCGCCTCTAAGATATACCACATTTCGGTTTTGCCGTATTCGCCTTCATTTTTCAAAGCATATTCATCGCCCGGATGTACCTGAATCGAAAGATTGTCTTTTGCGTCAATCAATTTAATCAGCAGCGGAAAATAATCAAAGGCTTTAGCCTTGCTGCCGAGTATGGTATCTCCGTGCTTTTTTATGTATTCTGACAAACTAAGCCCGGTATCACGACCGGAGGCTACAGTGCTCTGGCCATCCTTGTGGACGGAAAGTTCCCAGCTTTCAGCCAAAATCGCTAAGTCACTTTTTTTGCCGAAATGAGTTTTGAGTTTAGTGCCTCCCCAAAGATAATCCTTAAAGGCAGGAGAAAGTAGAATTGGTTCCATGGAATGCCTCCCTACGCTAGGACGTTTTTGATGTATGCGGCAATTTCCGGCACCTGACAGTTGGGGAAGAAGAGGTCAGCAAACTTTTCTCCGCTCACTGCGGTTTTGAGAAAATCTTGGTCAATGTTCTTTAGCACCGTCATAATATCCTGATGGGTAATTTCCTTGACCTGATCCAAAATCTTCTTGTTTCTCTGCTCCGGTACGGCACGCTCTCTGGGATATCCAAGACCAAATTCGCCGGAGAACAGCTTCTCAAAAGTATATTGAAGGTTTAGCTCCGCACCCCATCCGAAGTTCTGAGCAAACGGCATTGCTACCGCATTACCGTTGTTGACCTGTGCAAACAAATAGGCGTCAGTCGGATCGGTTACATGACCGCAGAGTACGCCGGGAAAGGAGTTGAGAGCCAGCATGGCGCCCTGCCCGGTGCCGCAGCCGGTGACAACAAAATCAACCGCTTTGCTGTTTAGCAAAATAGCCGCCAAAAGACCGTTCATAACATAGGTCAGCTGTGTATCGTCCTCGGCTGTGTACATTCCGAAATTCAAAACCTCATGTCCCATGGGCTCAACCACGGATTTCAGGGTTTTGCAGATCAGTTCGTTTTTCGCCGCCTGTGAATTTTCATTGATTAAAGCAATTTTCATTTTTACCACTCCTCGTATAAAGTAAATACGGTATTTTCTTTCCAATACCAGTATAAATATTTTATTTGAATTTGTCAATGCGATTTTATAAAAACCGGAAAAACAAAGATTGAAAATTGTTTTTTCGCCATGCATCCCCAAAATATACGTCCCTTATACTAAAATTCCGGTTTTGTCAAGTGAAAAAAATAAATATTATGTAAACTAAATTGTAACACAAATGTAATAAAACAGTAAAAATACAGCGGGGGAATGCACAGCTTATCCACCATAGAAAAGTGCGAAATTATGAGTTATTCACAGGTTTATACACATTTTCCACAGGGTTTTGCGGTGGAAAAGGGGTCGAAACTCAAGTTATCCACAGGCAACGCAAATTCGCCGAAAGCGGAACGAAAAGAATGTTAAAATTGGTTTACAATAATATTTCAAAAAAATTTACGCCTTTGCAGGATGGAGCTGAAGATGGGCAACTTTTGTCTGTAAAGGAAGGAGTAAAGCGGAAGAATAGAGAAAGGGCGTATGAAAAATAGAGCCGGAGACTAGAAAGGCGGAAATAGAAAATGGG
>CATVQN010000026.1 GCA_958346135.1 uncultured Eubacteriales bacterium
ATCATCTCAGTTTCAAAAAGTCAAGTTAAATTAGCAGGTACTTTATGGTAACATTTCAGTAACGGGACATCCGCAAAAAAGTATCCGGCTCCACCGGCTGTTCCGTTCTGACATAGACAATGCTCTGGGGACGGTTGGCAACGGTCAGCGCAGTTCCGTTTTCATCATAAATTTCCTCAATTGTCTGGGCAAAGAACTTTCCCACCGGCCGCAAAAACTCTACACAGCTTCCCTGAAAAAACCTGTTTTTCTGCACCACCTTGGCAAGCTTAGTCTCCGGGTCATAACCAATCACCACGCCTACCATGTCATATTCCCGAATATATGAGCTGCTGGCATAGTTTTGCCCGTCTCCGCCGGGACGTCCAAAATAAAAGCCGGTGGTATAATCCCGATGACTGACCTTTTTCAACTCCTCCAGCCACCGGGGCTGTACCGTATAATGCTCCGGATCGGCAAAATAGGCATCCACCGCCTCTCGGTATGCCTTGACCACGGTAGCGACATAATACTCCGATTTCACACGTCCCTCAATTTTAAAACTAGTCAGGCCGGATTCCACCAGCTCCGGGATATGCTCAATCATGCACAAATCCTTGGAATTATAGATAAAGGTTCCCCGCTCGTTTTCCAAGACCGGCATATACTCACCGGGGCGGTGTTCCTCCATGAGATAGTATTTCCAGCGGCAGGGATGTGCACAGTTTCCCTGGTTGCTGTCTCTGCCGGCCATGTAATTACTGAGCAGACAGCGCCCCGAATAAGAAATGCACATAGCACCGTGAACAAAGGCTTCCAGTTCCAGCTCCGGCGCAACCCGTTCCCGGATCTCTCGTATTTCGGCAAGGGTCATCTCCCGCGCCAGAATCACTCTTTTTGCCCCCATCCGATACCATTGCTCGGCACTGCGGTAATTGACATTATTGGCTTGGGTACTCACATGAATCTCCAGCTCCGGCGCAACCTCTTTCGTCACTGCAAACATCCCCAAATCGGACAAAATCACCGCATCAATTCCGGTGTCCTTCACCTCCTTGAGATAGGCAGTGTACTTGTCAATATCCCGGTTATGAGGGATGATATTGGCGGTCAGATAGACCTTTCCGCCCCGGCTGTGGGCAAACTCCGCTCCCTCCCGAATTTCCTCCGCCGTAAAGTTATCCGCAGCAGCGCGCAGAGAAAACTCCTCACCGCCGATATAGACTGCATCTGCCCCATAGATAAAGGCCTTTTTCAGTTTTTCTAGATTGCCGGCAGGTGCCAGCAGTTCCGGTTTTTTCATAATTTTCCTCCCAGCGAAAAAGCCCGCCGGCCTTCCGGACGACGGAAATATTTTCATCTTATTCCCGATATGTTTTGCCAAAGTATTCACAAATTCCCTTGGCAATTCCCCGTGCATAGGCCGCTTGACCGCTCTCACTGCCAAGCTTGGCCGCATCCGCTTCCGTA
This sequence comes from uncultured Eubacteriales bacterium, assembly GCA_958346135.1. Taxonomy (GTDB): domain Bacteria; phylum Bacillota; class Clostridia; order Monoglobales; family Monoglobaceae; genus Ructibacterium. The sequence goes on from CATVQN010000026.1 coordinate 1,450, forward strand.
TCAATAAAAGCGGTTTCCAGCAGCGCCGCTACCATACCGGTATACCGCAGCACCGCAAAGCTTGCAGGTTTTACACCCCGATTATCCAGACCGACCTCTGCCACAACGTTTCGCTGCAGCACAGTCGCCAGCGTCTTGCCAATCGAAGAATTTTCATAATAATAGGTTTCTGTTCCGGTTCCTCCCCCTGCGTTACAGTGAATGGACAAAAACAGATCTGCCCCCGCCTCATTGGCAATATCCGCTCTTCTGCGCAGGCTTGCGCTGACCGACTCCGTAGATACGTTATCCGTCAGACTGTTTCGGGTCATAATCACCGTCAAACCGTTCTTCTCCAGCAGCGGTTTTACCTTGCTTGCAATCAAATAGGTCACATCCTGTTCCCTAAGTCCGCAGCCGGTGGCTCCCGTATCCGTAACGCTATAATTATGCCCCGGATCAATCACCACAACCGGCCGATCATGGGATACTACCGGCGCCGGCGTGGGCGTAGGTGCCGGTGTGGGTACCGGTGTCGGTGCCGGTGTAGGCGCCGGCGTGGGTGCCGGCGTAGGTGCCGGCGTGGGTGCCGGCGTGGGTGCCGGTGTAGGTGCCGGTGTAGGCTCCGGAGTAGGCTCCGGAGTAGGCTCCGGTGTGGGTGCCGGCGTGGGTGCCGGCGTGGGTGCCAATGTAGGTCTGGAAGCCGAATTTCCCATCACAACTGCGTCCTGTGCCGGCGTTTCCAATTCGCTGTCTACCAGCATGGCATTATAAACCACCTGTGCCACAAAGGCACGGTTTGCCGCATTGCTCACTCTCACCTTGGTACCGTTTAAAAGGTTGTATTTCTGCGCTACATTCAGGTAACCGGAATACCATTTCGGCCCCACAGCGGACAGGGATTCATCCCCTACCCCGGAGGAACATACTACCATTTTTACAGCCTGTTCATCCGTAACATAGTCGTTGGGACGGAAGGTACCGTCCTCCATACCGTTGATGTAGCCGCTCTCATAGCAGAAAGAAATATAAGGAACCGCCCAGTGATCGGGGTCTATATCCGAAAAGGGCAGTGGTTTCGGGCGATAGTAGTTTGCGTTATAGCCGTTGGCCCGCGCCAGAAAGGCACAGAACTCCGCTCTGGTGGTATTGTCCCCGGGCGCAAAGGCACCATCGCCCCGCCCCTGGATAACCCCCACGTTGCTGAGCTTATCCACCGCTTTATAATAGGAAGCTGTAATCGGCACATCGGAAAATTCCAGTCCGAACACCTGTGCCGGAAGGGCAAGCATCAGGATGGCAAAAACAAGAATCGCCGCCACTGATTTTTTGCGTCCTCGCATGAAAAATCACCTCAGATTTTTGTCATTCATGAAAGTATTGACATTGTCGGTTCCGAATCGTAAAGCAGCATATGCTGCTCCCACGCCGGATACGACAACAGCATTATTTTAACATATTTTCACGAAAAAATCAAGACAAACGGCCTTTTTTTCAAATTCACGCCTGAAAATACAGTGTTTTTTGTGACATTTTACTATAAAAATATCTTTCTTCTATTTCCCGACCTTTTCCTCATGATTTGGTGTATAGGGTACATGACAAATCCCGCCGCCCCAAAATCTTGTGGCCAACCCAGCGGCGGCCTATTTTCCATTAAAAGGAAAAATTTCCCAGATCCCTTAAGAAACCAAGAAATTTTTGTGCAACTTTTTTCTGCTTTTTGGTATTTTAGCAAAGAAACGTAACATAGAGGACGGTAATCAGTCCGGATACGCCCAAGGCAATTCCGCTCATCGCACCCTCCACATCTCCGATTTCAATGGCTTTGGTTGTGCCGAGCGCATGGCTGCAGGTTCCGATGGCAATCCCCGCTTCAATGGGATTTTGAATCCGAAACAGCCGAATCAAGAACGGAGAAAAGACCGCACCCAAAATTCCGGTAAATACTACGGCTGCCACAGTGACAGCGGCAAGGCCGCCGTTTTCCTCCGACAGCGGGATTGCGATGGCCGTGGTAACGGATTTGGGAAGCATGGAGGCGAGCAGGGTTTCATCCAAGAAGAAGAGCCGGCACAGCAAAATAACACAGATTACCGAAGCCGCAGAGCCTACGGCACAACCCACCAAAATAGGGAGCCAATTCTCTTTCAGCAGCCGGAGCTGCTCATAGATTTTAACCGCAAGAACTGCGGTTGCCGGCGCTAAGAAAATCGAAATGACGTCGCCGCCGGCGGTATAGTTCTCATAGGGAATGCGAAACACCAGCAGCACCGCAATAATCAAGAGTAGCGCCGTCAGCATGGGATTCACCAGCGGAGTTCTGGCGCGCCGTCCCAGCCAAACGCCAAAAGCATAGGCAAAAATCGTCAGAGCAATCCCAAAAATGGGTAAGGCCGTCACCTCGTTCCACAAAGCAGACAGCTCATTCATGAAAGGCCCTCCTCTCCCGGTATTTTTTTAGGAACCATACCGTCAGACGAACCGCATAAGCTGCCGCAGCAAAGGTCACAAAAGTGGACAGCACACAGATCAGCAGCAGCGGCAGCACTGCGTTTTTTATCTGATCGATGCAGTTTAAAATTCCGACTCCGGCCGGAATAAAGAAAAGGGACATATTCTCCAAAAGAAACCGTGCACTGCTCTCTATGGTCTCTGTTTTTAGAATCCGAAACAAAAAACAGAAAAAAAGCAGGGTCATGGCAACGGCACTGGCCGGAAAGGCAAAGGGCAGCAATGCCGCAATGCCTTCTCCGGCCAGACACAAAGCGAAAATAACAGCAAATTGCAGTAAAATTTTCATGAAAGCTCAAAACACTCCTATCCTTGGTTGACAACCGGTTTCGCGCTGTGCTACAATAGATATGGTGATTTTATGCAAATCAAGCGCAGAACCTGCTGCTTTACCGGGCACCGCACCGTTTCAGCGGAATACCGGCAGAGCCTGCCTCTTAAATTAGAAAAACAAATACGGCTTCTCATCCAACAGGGAATTGTAGATTTTATCGCCGGCGGTGCACGGGGCTTTGACACCATGGCTGCCCTGGCTGTGCTGAAGCTCCGAGAGGAGTTTCCGCAGGTTCGGCTGCTTCTGGCCCTGCCCTGTAAGGATCAAACCAAGGGCTGGCCGCTTCGGGAAAAGCTGCTCTATGACAACATTCTTCAATCGGCTGACACCGTACACTATCTCTCGGAAGCCTATACCTCTTCCTGTATGATGCAGCGCAACCGATTTATGGTAGACCACAGCGAAGTCTGTGTCTTTTTTTTGACTGCCCCGCGCGGCGGAACCTATAAAACAGTGGAATATGCCTTAGCGCAAAATCTCAGGCTTTGTAATATCCTGACCCTCTCCCTGTAGCGCCATACCGATTTTGTCCGACATTATTTTCCTGCCAGCGCCAGACTGGTCACCCGCATCGAGACCACCTGATTGCTGTCCCGTCCGAACATGAAGTCCTGCATATACAAATTCTCAGTGCCTGCAGCCTTCATCTCCTCGGTAAGGCTGGTTCCCAGATACTCTACCTTCTGTCCGTCCACTTTAAAATAGCGGATGGCATTGGAGGGTGTTTCCTTCGCCGACTCCCCTTCGCCGGAGCCGGTTTTTTCATTGTATTGATCCCCATAAGCCTTGACAAAATCCTCAAAACCGGTAGAGATTGCTACTCCTCTCACGGTTTTATATCGTGTCGCCTGCTCCGTATCCTTAAACATACCGCCGGAGACCACTAACGACCCCGCCGTTTCCTGCTCGGTATACTGAACAATCACTCCGTCGTACACAGTAAAGTCCGGTTGCTCGATCTGCGGTGCACCGGCGATTTTCTCCAGCTCGGCCTTAGTCATCCCCAGGGTAATCATCTTGCCGCTGACCGTATCCACCAAGGATAAATCATCCATGCTGTACTGATAGCGCTCCTCTTCGGGTCTCTCGTCCAATAACACATCATAGTTCTTGGCAGGAGCCTGTCCTTCGCCGTTTCCGGCGTTTTCACCCTGCTGGGTCTGATCTCTGTGTACGATATTGACATTGGTATTTTCGTCAGCTTTATCATTCTTTTTACCACAGCCGGCAAGCATCGAAACCGAAACCGCCGCCGCTGTCAGCAGTATAAAAATCTCTTTCTTTTTCATAGACATCCTCTCCTATTTTAAATATAGCATCAAAACCGCCAGATCTGCCGGCGAAACCCCGGAGATACGGGAGGCCTGTCCCAGATTTTCTGGACGTATTTTATCCAGTTTCTGCCGCGCCTCCAGCCGCAAACCGTCCATATTCAGATAATCCATCTTTGGCGGGATCGCCTTATGTTCCAGTTTTTTAAACTGCGCCGCCTGACTTTGCTGGCGTTTGATGTACCCTTCATATTTAATGGAAATTTCCGCTTGCTCCCAAACCTCACGGGGGAGCACCGGACGCTCCGTATCAAAAGGCGCAAGGGAAAGATACTCTACCTGGGGGCGTTTCAGCAGCTCCGCCGCCCGGATTCCGGATTTCAGCGGTGTACTCCCCACCGATTCCAAATACTCCTGGAGTGCCGGAGAGGGAGGGAGGGTCAGGCTCTCCAACCGCTTGATTTCCTGCTCGATGGCGGCCTTCTTTTCCAAAAACCGCTGATACCGTTCCTCTGAAATCAGTCCGATTTCATATCCCAGCGGTGTCAGCCGCAAATCCGCATTGTCCTGCCGCAGCAACAGCCGGTATTCCGACCGGGAGGTCATCATCCGGTACGGCTCATTGGTACCCTTGGTCACCAGATCGTCAATCAGTGTCCCAATATAGGCCTGGGACCGATCCAGCACCACTGCCGGCAGTCCCGAAAGACTCCGGGCGGCGTTGATTCCCGCTATCAGTCCCTGTGCCGCCGCCTCCTCGTAGCCGGAGGTACCATTAAACTGTCCCGCGCCAAACAATCCCGGTATCTTTTTAAATTCTAAAGACGGCTTCAGCTGCAGGGGGTCAGCGCAGTCATATTCGATGGCATAAGCGTTGCGCATCACCTGGGCGTGCTCAAACCCCGGCAGGGAATGAATCATCTCCAGCTGGACATCCTCAGGCATACTGCTGGAAAACCCCTGAAGATACATCTCCTCGGTATCCAGACCCATGGGCTCTACAAACAACTGGTGCCGCTCCTTGTCCTTAAACCGGACAATTTTATCCTCAATGGACGGGCAATACCGGGGGCCAATACCTTTAATATCCCCCCCATAGAGGGGAGAGCGATGCAGATTATCCAAAATAATCTGTTTGGTTTTTTCATTGGTATAGGTGATGTAACAGGAGATTCGATTTTTCAGTTCGCCGGTTGTAGCAAAGGAAAAGGGGGTAATTTCCTCATCTCCCATCTGCTCCTCCAGCTTTGAAAAATCAATACTCCTGCGATGGATTCTGGGCGGAGTTCCGGTCTTGAAACGCACCAGCTCCACTCCGATTTTTCGAAGATTTTGAGACAGCTCGGTAGCCGGGAATACCCCGTCCGGACCGCTCTCCTGGCTAAATTCTCCGATAATAATTCGGGATTTCAAATAGGTTCCGGTACAAACCACCGCCGCCCGACAAAGGTATTCTGCACCGCTGCGGGTAATCACCGACCGTACCGCACCCTCACCGTTGCATGTAATATCCACGATCTCCGCCTGGCGCAAATCCAGATTTTCCGCCAGCTCCAGACGGTGCTTCATCTCGGTCTGGTATTTTCTCCGATCGATCTGCGCCCGGAGAGAATGCACCGCCGGCCCCTTGCCCCGATTCAAAATCCTGGACTGAATGAAGGTGCTGTCCGCCGCCTTTCCCATCTCACCGCCAAGGGCGTCAATCTCCCTCACAAGGTGACCCTTGGCGGTTCCACCGATGCTGGGATTACAGGGGAGATTTGCCACTCCGTCTAAGCTGATGGAAAACAGGCAGGTGCGCATCCCCAGCCGGGAGGCGGCGAAAGCCGCCTCAATTCCCGCATGGCCGGCACCGATGACCGCAATATCATAAGTATCCGCAATAAACAAAAAATCAACTCCTCGGCTGTCCGGAAATTTCAGAAATCATTTCCGCAATCAAATTGTCCGCACCCGGCATATCCGGGACTAAAACAGTCCGGTAATGGTTCCGTCCTTGTCAATATCCATTCGGTTGGCCGCCGGCTCCTTCGGCAGACCCGGCATGGTCATCACATCCCCGGTCAGGGCCACCACAAAGCCCGCTCCGGCAGAAACCCTCACCTCCCGCACGGTGACGGTAAAGCCCGTGGGTCTGCCCAAAAGCTTAGGGTTGTCCGACAGGGAATACTGGGTCTTTGCCATGCAGACAGGAAGCTTGTCATACCCAAGATTGGTCAGCTGCCGAATCTCATTCTCGGCCTTTGGGGTATAATTCACACCGTCAGCGCCGTAAATCTCTTTGGCAATCGTTTCTATCTTCTCTTTAATCGGCAGTTTTTCATCATAAATAGGAGCAAAACTGCCGCTGCCGTCTGCCTTTTCAATAATCTCTGCCACCTTTTGCGCCAAGTCAATGCCGCCTTGGCCGCCCTTGGCGAATACCTCGCACAGGGATACGGGCACGCCCGCTTCTTTGCAGTAATCCTGAAGCATGGTCAGCTCAGCCTCGGTATCGGTGCCGAAGCGGTTGACCGCAACAAGCACCGGAAGTCCGTATTTCTGCATATTCTCCATATGTGCGCCGAGGTTTAAAAGCCCAGCCTTTAAGGCCTCTAAATTCTCTTTTTCCAGCTCTGTCTTAGAAACACCGCCGTTATATTTCAGCGCCCGCACCGTGGCAACCAGTACCACAAGACTGGGCTTTAAGCCGCCGATGCGGCATTTGATGTCCAAAAATTTCTCGGCGCCCAGATCCGAGCCGAATCCCGCCTCGGTAATGCAGTAGTCCGCAAGCTTCAATCCCAGTTTTGTGGCCTGAATGGAGTTACAGCCATGGGCGATATTGGCAAAGGGGCCGCCATGCATAAGACAGGGGGTATTCTCCAGCGTCTGCACCAGATTCGGCTTAATGGCATCCTTTAACAATAACGCCATGGCGTTTGCCACCTTCAGCTGTCCGGCGGTTACCGGCCGGTTTTCCATATCATAGCCAATCACAATCCGGCTAAGACGCAGCTTTAAGTCCTCCATGTCGTCTGCCAGACAGAGAATTGCCATAATCTCACTGGCAACCGTAATCATGAATCCGTCCTCTCTGGGAAAGCCGTTGACCTTGCCGCCAAGGCCTACCACCACCTGCCGCAGCGCCCGGTCGTTCATATCCAGACAACGCTTCCAGGTAATCCTGCGCAGATCAATTCCAAGGGCGTTGCCCTGGTGAATATGATTGTCAATGGCCGCAGACAATAAATTATTCGCAGCCGTAATCGCATGCATATCCCCCGTAAAATGAAGGTTAATATCCTCCATGGGAACCACTTGGGCATAGCCGCCGCCGGCAGCGCCGCCCTTAACTCCCATAACCGGCCCCATGGACGGCTCCCGCAGGGCAATGACGGCAGACTTTCCGATTTGTGCCATAGCCTGTCCCAGTCCGACTGTAGTTGTGGTCTTTCCCTCGCCGGCCGGCGTGGGGTTGATGGCCGTTACCAGCACCAGCTTACCATCCGGCCGCTGTGCCGCTGACTTCCACACGTCTTCTCCGAGCTTTGCCTTGTATTTTCCGTAGTATTCCAAATCCTCCTCCGGAATATGCAGCTCCGCTGCAATTTCCCGAATCGGTTTCATGGTCGCTTCCTGTGCCGACTGTAGTTGTGGTCTTTCCCTCGCCGGCCGGCGTGGGGTTGATGGCCGTTA
>CATVQN010000027.1 GCA_958346135.1 uncultured Eubacteriales bacterium
TTTCGGTGTTTTCTAATATGTGGGCAGGACTTTTGGTTATTGGAGTGGTCTTTGTACTTTTATTGGTATTTTGTATTTTACGAAGCGGAAGCGCTTTTCGCCGACAGCTGAAGAATCCCAGAGTGTTGGCAATCTGTGCATTGATGATGGCGCTCAATATTATTCTGGGCTATTTTTCCATTAACTTCAGTGCCTATCTGCGTATCGGGTTTGGATTTGTTACCCAACCGGTGGTGGCTATGCTGTTTGGACCTCTGGCTGCCTGTATGACGGGAATTGTCCAGGATATGGTATCCATGCTTTTAAATCCTACGGGAGCCTACCTTCCCGCCTACACGCTGAGCGTGGGAATCAGCGGAATGTTTTATGGATTGATTCTATATCAAAAGCCGGCGACATTCACCAGGGTGCTGTTTGCCAAGATGCTGGTGATGCTGGTCGGTAATATTCTGCTTAATTCCCATTGCACTTGCGCCGACGGCCGGCAGCGGTTTTATCGGCATTCTGCCTGCCAGAATATTGAAGAACATCTTGCTGCTGCCGATTCAGGCGGTGGTGTCCTATCTGATTTTAAAGCTTTTGCAGCAACGCAGAATACGGGAAAGGTTCCAAGTATAAAATGACGGAAGGTGTGTCCCAATGATCACGATTACCGGCCATGACAACAAAATGCTGAAGCTGATACGCTCCTTACAGAAAAAGAAAAACCGACAGCAGCAGGGACTTTATTTTGCAGAGGGGCGGCGAATTTGCGAGGAGGCATTGACCGATGCAAGGGATCGGGTTTATGCGGTGATTGCGTCGGAGGATTTTGCGGAAAAGAATAAAAATTTTCTCTTGCATCTTGACGAAAGCGGAAAAACTGTATATACTGCCAAGGAGAACCTTTTTGCAGGGATATGCAGTACCGAGACTCCGCAGGGGATTGGCGTTGTACTTCGGATGCCGGAGAATATGCCGGATCTTGCGGAGGAATCTTTCATTCTGGCTTTAGACGGCATTGCAGAACCAGGAAATCTGGGAACGATTGTCCGAACGGCCGAGGCGGCCGGGGTGGATTGTATCTGGCTCTTTAAGGGCTGTGCGGATTTATATAATCCCAAGGTGGTGCGTTCTACGATGGGGTCGCTGTTTCGGATGCCCTGCCGGGTTGGCGTGGAGCCGGAGCTGTTATTGAAATATAAAGAGGACGGATTTCGGATTACGGCGACAGCATTGCGGGATTCGGTTCCCCTATCCGAGGCAGAACCCTGTGCAAAACAGATCCTGGTGATTGGCAGCGAAGCGGCCGGGATTTCCGATACCGTGCTCTCTTATGCCGATCTTCGTGTGCGGATTCCTATGGAAGGCAAGGTGGAATCCCTCAATGCAGCCGTTGCCGCCGGCATTGTCATGTATTGGCTAAAGCCGTATAAGAATGTTTGAAATAGAACGATTGAAAAGATGGAGATGGAAAAGCCTACGTTCCTGATGCCCAAGGAGGCGGTTTAAGTGGAGGATGAAAAGCAGTTGTTATATCGGATTTGGTTAAATGCCTGCTGTGACAACAATCCCTCTCAGGTACAGCGACTCTTGGATGAGATTGGAACGCCGGAGGAAATATTCCATACCGATTTTTATAAACCCAAGTTTGCGGGTAAGCTAAAGCTGGGACAGCGGCTGCGGCTGGATACAAAGCTGGATGCGGCAAAACGAATTTTAGATACTTGCCGGAAAAAGAAAATCCGGGTTCTTTCTGTTGCGGATGCTGCGTATCCGGAGGGCCTGCAGCAGGTGTATGCGCCGCCGCAGATTCTATATGTGCTGGGGGATACACCCGACTTTAACGAAATGCTGGGTATTGCTGTGGTAGGCACCCGAAGCGGAACCGGTGAGGGTGAACGGTTCGCCGGAATCCTAGGCCATGAACTGGCGGATAATGGAGTAACGATTGTCAGCGGTATGGCGCTCGGCATGGATGCGGCTGCGCATTGGGGCGCCTTGGAGGCCGGCGGGACAACCGTTGCGGTCCTGGCCGGCGGCGTGGATGTTCTCTATCCCAGAGAAAATAAGGAGCTTTATCAGCATATCCAGACCCATGGCTGTATTGTCTCTGAACAGCCGCCCGGGACGGTAGGAAAACCCTATTATTATAAGCACAGAAATCGCATTATAGTGGGACTCTCACACGGGACGGTTATTGTGGAAGGTGCCGCAAAAAGCGGGACTGCCATTACGGCAAGACTTGCCATGGAGAATAACCGCGACGTTTTTGCGGTGCCGGGTAATCCCCTAAACCCTATGTCTGAGCTTCCCAACCATTTACTGCAGGACGGCTGCACGCCTTTGACTGGGGCGATGGATATCGTGGAGGAATATCTTTTGCGGTATCCGGAAAAGCTGGCTTATGGGCTGTCACAAAAAGGGCGTCCGGTTGTCGGCGGGATTCGAAAGGATTTCAAGCCGGTGAGCTGGGAGCAGCCTGTGCCGCAGAAGGAGAAACGAACTGAGAAAACGTATTGTCAAGAACCGCAACAGACGCCGGAAATTACAGAGGCTGCTCTGGTGCAATGGATGGAAAGACACGGGTCCGGAGAGGAAGAACAGCAGATTTTGCGATTTCTTTTAGAGCACGGGGGAAGGGCGGATTATGACGAGATTGCGGATTTTTGTAAAATAGACTCGGGGATGCTCAGTAGTATGCTGATTATTCTCCAGATGAAAAAGGCAATTGTGCCCTATCCGGGCGGACAGTATCAGTTACAGATCAATACCGAAGAATAAGAGATTGGGAGGATGAATAAATGGCCGAGAAAAAGGCTGCAAAAACCGGAACAAAAAAGAAAAAACTGGTTATTGTGGAGTCCCCTACCAAGGTGGATTCCGTGAAAAAATATTTAGGCAGCGGCTATATCATTGAGGCTACTATGGGTCATGTGCGAGATCTTCCGAAGAGTCAGCTCGGGGTGGATATTGACCATGATTTTGAACCAAAGTATATTACGATTCGGGGCAAGGGTGATTTGATTGCCAAGCTGAAGAAAAAGGCCAAAAGTGCAGATGCGGTTCTGCTCGCAACCGACCCTGACCGAGAGGGTGAGGCGATTTCGTGGCATTTGGCAAACGTGCTGGGCATTGATCCCGAATCTTCATGCCGAATTACCTTTAATGAGGTCACCAAGGATGTGGTGAAAGAGGCTGTCAAGGAGGCACGCCCTATTGATATGAATCTGGTGGATGCCCAACAGGCGCGCCGGGTGCTGGATCGTATTGTGGGCTATCAAATCAGTCCCCTTCTCTGGAAAAAGGTGAAAAAAGGTCTAAGCGCCGGTCGAGTACAGTCTGTGGTGGTTCGGATGATTGTCGATCGGGAACGGGAGATTGACGCATTTTTGCCGGAGGAATACTGGACCATTGCGCTCAAGCTGACAAACAGCAAAGGCAAGCTTCCCTTTATTGCAAAATTCTACGGAACAGCATCGGGAAAGAAGCTTCCGCTTTCCGATGAAGAGACGGCCAATACTGTGACAGAGGCGCTGAAGAAGGCGGATTATGTGGTAAAAGCTGTCATCCGTAAGGAGACAAAACGGCGCAGTGCGCCTCCCTTTACTACCAGTACCCTTCAGCAGGAAGCCTCCAGAAAGCTGAACTTTACTTCCCGCCGCACCATGATTGCGGCGCAGCAACTCTATGAAATGGGTTATATCACCTATATGAGAACGGACTCTCTTCGGATTTCGCCGGTGGCGCAAAGTGAGGCCCGTGCATTTATCGGACAGCAGTACGGGACGGCGTTTGTGCCGAAAACGCCCAAGCAGTACCGTGCCAAGAAGAGCGCACAGGATGCCCATGAGGCCATTCGTCCTACTGTCTGCTCCAATACGCCGGAGAAATATAAGGAAAAGCTAAAGCCGGATCTTTATAAACTATATCGGTTGATTTGGCTGCGGTTTATGGCAAGTCAGATGTCTGACGCAGTATTGGATTCGGTAACCGCAGATATTACGGCAGGGGATTATCTGGTGCGGGCTTCTGGTTCGGAGGTAAAGTTTCCCGGGTTTATGACTTTGTATGTGGAGAGTAAGGATGAAGAAGAGGAAAAGGCGAAAAAAATTCCTACTCTGACAGAGGGACAGCAGTTGCTGCTAAAAGAAATTGAGCCGGAACAGCATTTTACCCAGCCCCCTCCACGCTATACCGAGGCCTCTTTGGTGAAAGCCATGGAGGAGGACGGAATCGGCAGACCCAGTACCTATGCGCCTACCTTGGCGACCATTACCTCTGCGAGAGGGTATGTGGCAAGAGAGGGGAAGAGTCTGTACCCGACCGAGCTTGGGTATATTGTAACCGACTTAATGAAAGAAAACTTTAAGGATATTGTGGATATAGAGTTTACTGCCAATATGGAGGATAAAATTGAGACGGTAGCCGATGGAACAACCGGATGGAAAAATATTATCCGGGATTTTTACGGCCCGTTTTCCCAGGCCCTTACTGCGGCGGAGGAGAAGATCGGCAATATTGAAATTAAGGATGAGGTGTCTGACGTCCCCTGTGAAAAATGCGGGCGGATGATGGTTTATAAGCAGGGGCGGTTTGGGAAGTTCCTGGCCTGTCCGGGATTTCCGGAATGCCGGAACACCAAAGCCATTACCCAGCAGTTGGATATTCCCTGCCCGAAGTGTGGCGGTAAGGTCATTGTGCGAAAGTCTAAGAAGGGTGCGACCTTTTACACCTGTGCTAACAGCCCGGAATGCGATTTTATTTCTTGGGACGAGCCAACGGCAGAGAAATGTCCGAAGTGCGGCGGCACCATGATGAAGGTGCGGGCATTCCGAAAGCGAGGCCCAGTTACCTACAAGTGTTTTAACGAGAATTGTGATTATGTGCGCAAACCGGCAGCCAAGTCCCAAAAGAACAAAAAAGAAGGAAAATAAAAACCGGGGGTGCAGGTTGATCACTTGCACCCCGTTTTCTATCAGCAGAAAGACAAAAGGAGGAGGACACATGATACTACGAATCATCGGAGCGGGACTTGCCGGCTGTGAAGCGGCATGGCAGGCTGCGGAGCATGGAGTTGCGGTTCAGCTTTTTGAGATGAAGCCTAAGAAGCATTCCCCGGCGCATAAAAGCGACTATTTCGCAGAGCTGGTGTGCAGCAACTCCCTGCGTGCGGACGGTATTTACAATGCGGTAGGACTCCTGAAGGAGGAAATGCGTCGGCTGCACTCTCTGATTCTGACCTGTGCCGATACCTGCCGGGTTCCGGCGGGAGGCGCCTTGGCGGTGGATCGGGACGGCTTTTCCAGGATGGTGACCGAAAAAATTCGAAACCATCCTCAAATTGAGGTGATCGAAGAAGAGGTGACCAAAATTGATCCGGATACCTATACGATTGTTGCGGCAGGGCCACTGGTTTCCGACTGTTTGGCCGAGGAGATAAAAAAGCTGACCGGCAGCGAATATCTGCATTTTTTTGATGCGGCGGCACCGATTGTAAGTTTTGACAGCATCAATATGGAAAAGGCTTTTCGTGCTGCACGCTACGGAAAGGGCGGCGATGACTATATCAACTGCCCAATGAACAAAGAGGAGTATTTGGCCTTTTACCGGGCTTTGATTTCCGCAGAGGCGGCACAAGTGCATGAGGGTGTAGAAAACCCCAAGGTGTTTGAAGGCTGTATGCCGATTGAGATTATGGCGGGCAGGGGAGAGGATACCATGCGGTTCGGCCCCTTAAAGCCGGTAGGACTTACCAATCCTCATGACGGCTCCAGACCCTATGCGGTGGTGCAGCTGCGGCAGGATAATGGAGCCGGCAGCATGTACAACATGGTAGGATTTCAGACCCATCTGAAGTTTCCGGAACAAAAACGGGTGTTTTCTATGATTCCGGGTCTGGAAAATGCCGAATTTCTCCGCTTTGGTGTGATGCATCGCAATACCTATCTGAACGCACCTGGATTATTGACGGAAACCTATAGAATGAAAAATTGTGAGAAAACATATTTTGCAGGACAGATTACCGGTGTGGAGGGATATGTAGAATCCGCCGCTTCTGGCCTGCTGGCAGGTCTGGCAGCTGCTGCGGCGATGCGGGGACGGCGTGCGCCTCACTTTAGCGCAAGAACTGCCATCGGCGCTTTGGGAGCTTATATCAGCAATGAAAGTATCGTTCATTTCCAGCCTATGAATGTGAATTACGGGATTATGGAGGGGCTTGCGGTACGGATTCGGGATAAAAAACAAAAGGCGGAAGAGCTTGCACGGCGAAGTCTTGCGGAAATTCAAAAATATGCGGAAGAATCCGACATAATCCGATAAAGCCCGGGCTGAGTGCGGTTGACAAACCTGCATAATCTGGTATAATCTTCTTTGAGGGGTGTGTGAGATATGGCACAGAAGCAGGGAAAAAGAAAACAGGATATTGTTTTTTTAAACATTCTGTTTTGTTTGCTGGTAATCTTTATTCACTGTTCCTCAGAGGTTATTGTCCAAATGAATCACGACAGAACCATGTATTGGATTGTGCGGATTCTGTCCAGACTTTCTGCATTTGTGGTACAGGGATTCATTCTGCTCAGCGGAGTTAAGCTGTTCCTTAAGGCAGGGAATGTCCATTACGGCCGGTTTTATCTTTCGCGGCTGCTGTCGGTGATTCTGCCCTATGCGTTATGGGTGATCGTCTATTATCTGTATTTTTGTTATCGGGATTATTTTATTTTTTCCTGGATGGATTTAGGACAGTATATTCTCTGGGGTGATCTTGCGGCGCATTTTTATTTTATTGTTGTGATTGCGCAGTTTTATCTGCTGGCGCCTTTGTGGATGCTGCTGTTTCGCCGAATGCAGCCTACAGTATTGCTGTTGGTTGCCTTAATGTTCAATGTCATTTGCGGCATAGGACTTGGGGATTTGTTGAGCGTGTTGTTTCCCAGCCGGAGCTTTGCACATCTGGATGTGTTATTTTTACGGTATCTCTTCTATTGGACTGCGGGATGTGTGATCGGCCTCCATTATCGGGAGTTTCAAGATTTTCTGCGAAGGCGTTGGATGGGGATTACCCTTTTGTTTTTGGTATGCGCCGGCTTTGAGGCTTGGGTTACGGTGTGCGGTGAGAACGGGTTAGCCGTAATTTTAGACCAGATTCATACGCTCTACTGTATCAGTGCGATTTTGTTCTTTTACATGCTGGCACAGCTGTTTACGGACGGCGGCGCCATTGTGCTGAGACCTTTGGCCTGGATAGATCAATCTGCTTATGGAATCTATCTCATTCATTGCTTGGTGATTTTTATTGTCAATGACTGTTTGGATAACCATAATATTACGGATATTGGGGAACGATACGGATTGCGTGCGCTGGCGGCCTATTTCGGAAGTATTTTGCTGTGTCTGCTCTGGCAGGCCGTAAAACGGATTTTCATCCGATTATTGGAAAAAACATAATTGTGGCTCATAAGGTGAAAAACCATGAGGATAAAGGATAAGGAGTGGAAAATATATGCTGACACTTGACAAGGTTTATCATGCCTCATTTGTATTAAAAGAGGTGATTCGTCCCACTGCGCTGATCAAGGCTCCTAATTTGTGCAGCGGCGCCAATCTCTATTTGAAAACGGAGAATTTACAGATCACCGGTTCATTTAAGGTTCGGGGTGCGTACTATAAAATTTCTCAGCTGACCGAGGAAGAAAAGGAGAAAGGCGTGATTGCCTGTTCGGCAGGGAATCATGCCCAAGGTGTTGCCCTTGCGGCGGCCAGAAACGGGATTAAATCCCTGATTTGTATTCCCGACGGCGCCCCCATCTCCAAGGTGGAGGCCACCAAGAGCTATGGAGCAGAGGTTTGTTTGGTAGAGGGCGCTTATGACGATGCCTATGAAAAGGCACTCTCGCTGGTAGAAGAAACCGGAGCCACCTTTATCCATCCTTTTGATGATGAACTGGTGATTGCCGGTCAGGGGACGATTGGCCTTGAAATTATCGAGCAGCTCCCGGATGTGGATGCCGTTATTGTTCCGGTGGGCGGCGGCGGTCTGATTAGCGGTGTTGCCTTTGCACTGAAGTCTTTAAAGCCGGATATTAAGATTTACGGTGTACAATCGGTCGGTGCGCCATCCATGCAGAAGGCTATTGCGGATCAGAAGATTGAGACCTTAAATACAGTGAAAACCATTGCTGACGGTATTGCAGTCAAGCGGCCCGGTGATCTTACCTACGAAATGACGCGAAAATATGTAGATGATATTGTCACTGTTACGGATGACGAGGTTTCCACTGCGATTTTGGAGCTGATTGAACAGCAGAAAATGATTGCAGAGGGAGCAGGGGCTGTTTCGGTTGCGGCGGCAATGTTTCATAAGATCCCCATTGAGGGAAAGAATGTGGTATGTCTGGTGTCCGGCGGTAATATTGATGTAACCATTTTGTCCCGCGTTATTGACCGGGGTCTGCGTAAGGCAGGGCGCTTGGCAGAATTGATGATTGAGCTGGTGGACAAGCCCGGACAGCTTCTGGGTGTATCGAAGATCATTTCTCAGCTGGGAGGCAACGTGGTGTCGGTATTCCATTCCCGTGCGGATGTGGATTTGGATATCAATGCCTGTGTACTTCGGATTTCTATGGAAACAAGAAACCGTGAGCATACCGAAATGATTCAGAAAGAGCTTACCCGTCAGGGCTATAATATTATTGATGCAAAATAGAGAAAGAAGGAATGAAAATGAAAACAATTTACACCAATCAGGCACCGGAAGCAATTGGCCCTTATTCTCAGGCGGTTGCGGCCGGTGGAATGCTCTATACCTCGGGACAGATTGCCATTAACCCGAAAACCGGACAGGTAGAGGTTGACGATATTGCCGGTCAGACCGAACAGATCATGCAAAACCTGGGCGCTGTGCTGCGGGAAGCAGGAATCGGCTTTGAAAATGCGGTTAAGACCACCTGTTTTTTGGCAGACATGGATGATTTTGCAGTGTTTAATGAGATTTATGGCAAGTATTTTACTGGAAAGCCGGCACGCTCCTGCGTGGCGGTTAAGACCCTGCCGAAGAATGTGTTGGCTGAGGTTGAGGTGATTGCTGTTTTAGGATAGCCGATTCCAATCACCGATTGTACTGCTTCTTCTGACTTAGCGGGACTAGGGAAACGCTGATTAAATAACGCCTGCCGGCTTTGCACGCATTAAGCTTGCAT
>CATVQN010000028.1 GCA_958346135.1 uncultured Eubacteriales bacterium
TAGAAATCAGTGCCATGTATACGCCGCAGGCCGATGCACCTGCACCCAGTACGGAAAGTCCCACAATTTTAAGCCAGGAACCGGACAAAAATCTGAAAAAAAGATTTCGTTTCATGATTCCTCCCAAAATCCGCCCGGACATATCTTACGCACTATGCGTTTTCCAGGAGAAGCTGTTTGTCCCGCAGCATCTCTAAAAACGCAGACACCGCCTCATCTGCAACCTCCGGGGCTATGCGGTACTCCTGTGCCAAGGCATCGCAGAGGGACTCTTTTGTACATTCATCCTCTAAAAGCTGCCACAAAAAGGCACCCGTCCGGTTGAGGGAAATCATCGCTCCCTGGTTCTCATACGCAGCCTCAAAGGGAATTGCGAAATATTCATCGGCAACCTCTTTGAGTATATAGCCTTGCCTGATTCGCATTTTTCCTCCCCCTATTACACCAAAGCAACGTATTTACTCTATTTTCATAATACATTACCACTAATTACAAGTAGATTATATATCTAAAAATACGTTCTGTCAAGCGGTTTTTACGGAAAAAACTAAATTTCCATTACAAATTTTTTAAGATTGTGTAATATACACAATCCACCTTATTCTTTGTTGTCCAAATTGCCACATTGTCTCAATTCAGCGAGGAATCCATTGAATGTCGGGGTTTCGCCGAAACCATGTCATCTGGCGTTTGGCATAGCGTCTGGATTCCCGTTTGACGGTTTCTACCGCTTCCTCCAAAGTCATTTCACCCCGCCGATAAGCCGCCAGTTCTTTATAGCCAATGGCCTGCATAGAGGTTGCGGTTTTGGGAATACCACGCCGCAAAAGTCCGTCTACCTCAGCCAAAAGGTCCCTTTCCATCATCCGGTCAACCCGAAGATTGATACGCTCATAAAGTCTTTCCCGTTCCATCTGCATTCCATAAATCTCCGCATCGTAAACGGGTTCCTTTTTCGCCTGCCGATCTGCCTCACTTTTCGTCAGGCCGGTGGTCTTTATAATTTCCAGTGCCCGAATCACCCTTTTCACGTTGTTGGGATGAATTTTGTCCGCTGCCCGGGGGTCTGCCGTCTGCAGCAGACGGTGCACCGCTTCTGCCCCCTCATGCTCTGCCATCTTCTTCAGAGCTTCACGGTAGGCTTCGTCCTGCCCCTTGGGAGCAAATTCAATCTGATTCAGTACGCTGTCTACATACAATCCGGTACCGCCGCAGAGAATCGGAACCCGCCCCCTTTGGAGGATGTCTTGAATGCATATTCTTGCGTCCCGCACAAAATCCGCCACACTATAGGATTCTGCCGGATCCACAAAGTCCAGCATATGATGGGGGATTCCCTGCATCTCCTCTTTGGTGGGCTTGGCTGTTCCGATGTCCATGCCGCGATAAATCTGCATGGAGTCACAGGACACCACCTCGCCGCCCAAAGCCTTGGCCAGCTCAATGGCATAGTCCGTCTTGCCGGAGGCAGTAGGCCCTACCACACAAAAAAGTTTTGGCTTTTCCATATTCCTTCCCCTTCTTGATTCCAACCACTATAGCTTACGCTTAAACATTTTCTCCAGCTCAGTCTTGGTAAAGGTAATCCGCACCGGCCGGCCGTGAGGGCAGGTTTTCACTCCGGTTTTCTCCATGGCTTCGGTGCGCCGCACCAGATCCTGCATCTCCTGCAAGTTTAAGCGCTTATTGGCCTTAATTGCATATTTACAGGAAATCATATCCAAAGCCCGCTCCTCAAAATCTGCCACCGGATGTCGGCGCTGCTCCTGCATCGCTTCTGCAAGCTCTAAAATCAAATCCCGGATAGTCTGCTGATCTGCCGCAACGGGCGTTCCGCGAACAATGACTGCGTTGCCGCCAAAATCCTCCAATTCAAATCCAAAGCTACGAAAGTCGCTGATGTATTCCAATACCGTATGCTTTTCCCGATAATCCAGATTCAGCACCATAGGTGACAGCAGCATCTGGGACAGACGTTCTCGATTCAGATAGGCCTCCCGCAGCCGCTCAAACCGCAGCCGCTCATGGGTGGCGTGCTGATCGATCAAAAACATTGCATCGCCCTTTTGGCAGACAATATAGGTGTCAAACACCTGACCAATCACTCTGGTTTCTTCTATCTCCCTGCCGCTCTCGTCTGCCGAAAACCCCGGAAGCGCCGTCTGCACCGCTGTCTGCTCTGCCATCTCCGGCGGCGCCGGTTCCTGCAGCCTTGATGCCTTGCTCTCTCTTGTCGGTATTTCTTCCTTAATAATATTGGCAAACTCTGTATCGATCATTTCCGGCTCCTTTTTAGGAATCGTATACTCCATATACTGCTTCACCAAGGAGGGCGTCACGCCGGACTTGGGTCGATCAAATCCATTCCGTTGCCGTGGCTCTCCGGCCGGTACGGACATTTCTCCGTTTTGGTGACCGGATGCGGGGATCGTTACCTGGCTCTCCGGCTTTGCTGACGAAGCCGACGGAACCTTCGCCGATTCGGAAGGCTGCGGCGAAGGCTCGCGATAGATTGCATTGCGAATTGCCCGATAAGCTATCTCATAAATCTGTTTCTCGTTGGCAAACTTAATTTCGGTCTTGGCGGGATGCACATTGACATCCACCTGCTCTGCGGGCATGGCAACAGAAATTACAAAAAAGGGAAAGCGTCCTACCATAATGGTGTTGCGGAAAGCCTCCTCTGCCACCTTGGAAATGACATGGTTTTTTACATATCTGCCATTGACAAACAGAGTCTGGCGAGTACGGTTTCCGCGAGCGAGCTCCGGCTTTCCTATCAAGCCGGAAATATGGATATGTTCTTCGGTATAATCCACCGGCAGGACTGCCTTGGCGTGATCCAGGCCATAGAGCTTTAATACCACATTGGTGAGTTTACCATCGCCGCCGGTGGCAAAGATCTCCTTGCCATCATTGATATAGGTAAAGGCAATATCCGGCCGGGAAAGAGCAATTCTTCCCAGTACATCCGCCACATACCCCGCCTCGGTAGCGTCCTTTTTCAAAAACTTCATTCGAGCCGGAACATTTGCGAACAGCTTTTTCACCACCATGGTAGTACCGTCAGCACAGGCAATCGGTTCTTTTCCGGAGGGTTTTCCATGAATCAGCTCCAGATAGCAGCCCTCTTCGGCATCCCGGGTTTTGGTAATGACCTCCACCTCTGCCACAGCACAGATGCTTGCCAGCGCCTCGCCCCGAAAACCCATGGTGGAGATTCGATCCAGATCCTCAATGGCGGAGAGCTTACTGGTGGCATGGCGCAAAAATGCAGTTTCCACCTGCTCGGCCGGGATTCCGCTGCCGTCGTCGGTTACGCGAATATAAGAAATTCCGCCCTTTTTAATCTCAACACTGATGCGCCGAGCGCCGGCGTCCATGGCATTCTCCACCAATTCCTTTACTACGGCGGACGGCCGCTCTGCCACCTCTCCGGCCGCAATCTGATCCGCCACCTTTTGCGATAATACCTGAATCTGATTCATGACTTCACCTCTCTATCCCTATTGATTTTTCAATTTTGCCTGGAGATCGTACAGCTTGGTCAATGCCTCCACCGGGGTCATCACATTTAAGTCCAGCTCCCGCAGCTCGGAAAGAACCGGATTTTCCGCCGCCCCAAAGAAATCCATCTGGGATTCTGCGGTCTCGGTATGGGCGGGGACATGACTTCGGATTTTTGCCTCACTGACCTCCTGGCTGTCATGCCGTTCTAGGGATTCTACAATTTCACGGGCACGCTTTACCACCGATTTTTTCACGCCGGCCAGTGCCGCCACGTCCACACCGTAGCTTTCATCGGCACCGCCTCGGATAATCTTACGCAAAAAGCTGATGGTATCTCCCCGTTTTTTTACCGCAACGCTATAGTTTTTCACGCTGGGGATTCGCTCCTCAAGCTGGGTCAGCTCGTGATAATGGGTCGCAAACATCGTCTTGGCGCCGCATTTTTTCACATCGGCTATGTATTCTGCCACTGCCCAGGCAATTCCCATTCCGTCAAAGGTGCTGGTTCCCCGCCCGATCTCATCTAAAATGATTAGACTTTTTTCCGTTGCATTGTCCAGAATATAGGCCACCTCATTCATCTCCACCATAAAGGTGCTCTGCCCGGAGGAGAGATCGTCCGATGCACCCACTCGGGTAAAGATTTTATCTACAATCCCGATTTCCGCCTCAGATGCCGGCACAAAGCTTCCGATCTGCGCCATCAGAACAATCAGCGCCGTCTGGCGCATATAGGTGGATTTTCCGGCCATGTTGGGTCCGGTGATGATTGCCACCTGGTTTTCACGGTTATCCAGGGTGGTGTCGTTGGGAATGAACATCGTATTCTTATTCAGTGCCTCAACCACCGGATGACGGCCGTTTTTAATCACGATTTTATCGCCCATGTTCACTGTAGGCATCACATAGCCGTTTTTCTCAGCTGCTGCCGCAAAGGAACAGAGGACATCTAAAACCGCAACCGCTCTGGCAGTTCTTTGTACCCGGCTCAATGCCTGCCCCACACGATCCCGTACCTGACAGAACAGTTCGTACTCCATATCCACCAATTTACTGCTGGCGTCCAGCACCTTCTCTTCCACCTCTTTAAGCTCCGGCGTGATGTAGCGTTCGGCATTGGCCAGGGTCTGCTTGCGAATGAAGTAATCCGGCACCTGGCCTACATTTTGCTTGGTGGTCTCTACATAATAGCCAAAAACCTTGTTGTAACCGAGCTTTAACAGCTTGATTCCCGTTTTCTCCTTTTCTTTTTCCACCAGCTCATTTAAAATCTGCTGGCCGTTCTCCGCCAGCTCACGCACATGATCCAGCTCTTCATTGGCGCCTCTGAGAATCAGGCCGCCGCCCCGAAGGCTGGCGGGTGCATCCTCGTCAATGGTTTCGTCAATCAACTGACAGATATCCTCTAAGGGATCCATCTCACGCAAGCACCGCCGCAGCAGGCTTGCCTGGGTCGCCTCTAAACACCGCAGAACCTGCGGAAGCTGTTTCAAGGAAAGCTTGAGTCCGGTCAAATCGGCACAGCCCGCATTTTTATAGACAATCCGGTTAATCAGCCGCTCCATATCCGAAATCTTCCGAAGCGCCTCGCAAATTTCCTCTCGGAGCATCGGATCCCGCAGCAGCTCATCCACCGCCATATGCCGATTGGAGATGGCAGCACAGTTTAAAAGCGGCGCCGTCAGCCACTTCCGCAGGAGCCTTGCCCCCATAGAGGTATGAGTCTTGTTGAGAACCTGAAGCAAGCTGCCTCGATAGTTCCGATCCCGCAGCGTTTCTAACACCTCCAGATTCCGAAGGCTGTACATATCCAGCTGCATTTTCTGTTCGTCTGCGTCTACCTCAACACTTTTTAAATTTTTCAGTTCTGTTTTCTGGGTTTCCTCCAGATACAACAGCAAAGCACCGATCGCAGAAATACAGTTCGGTTTTTCCGCAAGGCCCGCCGCATCGATACTCCCAAACTGTGCAGCCACCTTTTTCTGCGCCTCCTCCGGCGCATAAGCCCAGTCATAGTAATGCCGGACAATCCCATGGGTTCTGTTCTTAATGTCCTGAAGCAGATTCTCGTTTTCATAGCCGCGAAGATTCATAATCACTTCAATAGGCGTATATTTGGCAAGCTCATTAAGCAGCGAAAGAGAAAAATCCTCTTGGAAAATCTCCCGGGCAATACACTCACCGGTGGTAATATCCACCATGGCAACACCCGCTCCCTTTTCTCCGGCATAGACCGAACAGAGATAGTTGTTCTTATTGGCATCCAGAGCCGCTCCGTCCATAATTGTTCCCGGAGTCACAACCCGAATGACCTCACGCTTGACAATTCCTTTTGCATCCGCCGGATTCTCCGCCTGCTCACAGATGGCTGCCGAATAGCCGTTTGCCACCAGCCTTGCCACATAGCCGTCCACCGCATGAAAGGGTACGCCGCACATGGGCGCACGCTCCTCCAAACCACAGTTGCGGCCGGTCAGGGTAATATCCAATACCTTGGATGCAATCAACGCATCGTCAAAAAACATTTCATAAAAGTCTCCCAGACGATACAGCAGAATACAATCCTGATATTCCTTCTTGACCGCAAAATATTGCTGCATCATGGGAGTCAGCTTTTCCACCTGGATTTCCTGGCTCATGGGTCTCCTCCGTTTCTGATTTCCTCACCGTATTGTGACCTATAGGAAGAAAACCGCAGGCCGGTGCAGCCAACGGTTTTACGCCGGGAAATGCGCCCGGTTCCCAGTCTTTTTGTTTTAGTTCAGGTTTGTTTTAATGACAGCCGCCGCAGCTGGAGCAGGAACCGGAACAGCCGTGGTCATGACCGCCGGAAATGGCACTGCGTAAAATTTGATCCATCTGATTGAGAACCTGCTCTAAATTCTGGTTGGCTTCAATGTATTCCCGAATAATAGCATTTTCCGCCATCTTATTAAACTCTGCCTGAAGGTATTCGTTAATCTCCTTGGCCTCATCCGCAGAAGGCTGACGATCCTTAAAATTCGCCATCTTCTCCTGCCGTTTATCGTTATAATCGTTAATCAGCGCTACCGCTGTGGCATCCCCGGTCAGCGCACGGTTGGCCTCGTCTGCCCGTTTTTTTATATCGCTGTGGGCAATCAGCTCGCCCAGTTCTTTTGCTTTTTCAAAAATTTTCTCCTGATCCATTCCGTTCCTCCTGTATGATCTCTCCAAACAATGACCACGTCTGGGTTTTGGTAATTTTTATTTTTACAAAATCGCCTATCTTTGCCATCCCGCCGGGAAAGTTTACAACCTTTCCTCCCTCGGTGCGGCCGGTCAGGGTTTCGGCATTGTTTTTGCTGACGCCCTCCACCAAAACAGTCACCGCTTTGCCTAAATAAGCATCGTTTTTCCGCTTAGAAATCTCATTTTGCACCCGGAGCATCCGATCAAAATTCCGGTGCTTTTGTTCCTCATCCATCACGTCCGGAAGCTTTGCCGCCGGAGTACCTTCCCGTTTGGAATAGATAAAGGAAAATATGGTATCATATTCCACCGTTTTCAGCACATCCAACGTTTCTTCAAAATCCGCATCGGTCTCACCGGGAAAGCCGACAATAATATCGGTCGTCAGCACAATGTCCGGCATCTTCTCCCGCACCTTATGAATCAGCGACAAATACTGGGCTTTGGTATACTTTCGATTCATGGCCTTTAAAATCCGATCGGAGCCCGACTGAATCGGCAGATGCAGCTGACGACAGATTTTGGGTTCCTCCGCCATAGCGCAGATCAGTTCATCCGATAAATCCTTAGGGTGAGATGTCATAAACCGCACTCTTTCAATACCCTCTACCCGACAAACCCGGCGAAGAAGCTGTGCAAAGGACAGGCCATCCTCAAAATCGTTTCCGTAGGAATTCACATTCTGTCCCAGCAGCATCACCTCACGGTATCCAAGCGCCGCTACCTCCTCTACCTCTTTGAGAATGTGCTCCGGCTGCCTGCTCCGCTCCCGTCCCCGAACATAGGGGACAATACAGTAGGTACAAAAGTTATTGCAGCCGTACATGATCGGGATTTTCGCCAAAGGCGGATCGTCCCGCTTATAGGAAACCTCTTCGAAAATACGGCCTTCCTCATCGGCCACATCAATGACCCGGTCATGCTCCATCGCCTCACTGAGCAGCTCCGGGAACCGATACAGGGCATGCGTTCCGAATACCAGATCCACATGACTGTATTTTTTTCGGATGGTCTCGGCAATATGCGCCTGCTGCATCATACATCCGCAAACGGCAATGAGCATTCCCGGTTTTCTGCGTTTTATGTGCTTGAGTGCGCCCAGGTTTCCATACACCCGAAGCTCCGCATTCTCACGCACGGCACAGGTGTTATAAATCACCAAATCCGCATCCTCTGTCCGGTCGCAAAACCCAAAGCCCATATCCTCCAGCATTCCCTTGAGCTTTTCGGAATCGCTGGAGTTCTGCTGACAGCCGTAGGTTTCTACAAATGCGAGAGGCTTTTTCGTCCGTCCTTCATTGACAGATCGGATTTTCTCAATATATCCCCTCTGTGCCGCCATTTCCTCGGCACCGATCACTCTATCCTGCTTCATTGCATCTCCCTGTATTTATTCAGTATTTTCTCAATCCGGCCGATGGGGGTCAGCAGCTCACTGATGGAATTTTCCTCATTCAAGGTTTTAATAATCAAAGCGATATACTTGGACATATCCACCTCATGATACCATGGCGCCTTTAAAAGCTCCGGCGTCCGATACACCAGATTGGTGGTAAACACGGCGTCAATCAGGCCGGATTCATAGGCCTGATTAAATTTATCCAGGCCCTCGGTAAACAGGCCGAAGGTGGAGAATACCAGTACCCGTCTCGCCTTCCGTTTTTTCAGTTCCTTGGCAACGTCTACCATGGAATCTCCGGAGGCAATCATGTCATCCACCACGATAACATCCTTGCCCGCAAGATCGGTGCCCAGAAATTCATGGGCAATAATGGGGTTCTTTCCGTCCACAATCGTAGAATAATCCCGGCGTTTATAGAACATTCCAAGATCCATCCCCAGCACGGAGGAATAGTAAATACAACGCCCCATTGCTCCCTCATCCGGAGAAATGATCATGGTATTATCCTTATTCAGGATAATCTTATCATCATAACGCAGGCAAGCCTTAATCATCTGATATGTGGCATGTACATTCTCAAAGCCGTTTAGGGGAACCGCATTTTGTACCCTGGGGTCATGTGCATCAAAGGTGATCACGTTGTTGACGCCCATCCGTTCCAGCTCCTGCAGCATGAGCGCACAGTCCAGCGATTCTCTGGCAACCCGCTTGTGCTGGCGGCCCTCGTAGAGCATTGGCATAATCACCGTAATCCGTTTCGCCTTGCCGCCCATAGCGGAAATCACACGTTTCACATCCTGAAAGTGGTCATCCGGGCTCATGGGATGCTCTTTTCCGTACATTTTGTAGGTAACGCCGTAATTGAACGCATCCATCACAATGTACACATCATAAGTACGGATGGAATGCATAATCATCGCCTTTGCTTCGCCGGTTCCGAACCGAGGCGAATTGATGGGGATGATAAAAGAATCAATATCTGCATTCTTTCCCTCATTGAAATTCCGAAGATGGTTATTGATTTTCTGCACCATCTC
>CATVQN010000029.1 GCA_958346135.1 uncultured Eubacteriales bacterium
GTCGGGCAAAGCCGCCTACAAAGGCCGCAGCCGGTGCACTGACTTTGATCAATACAAACCCTTCCCTTTTCTGTCACAATTGCAGGACACCCAAGCTCACGAATGCAACGCTTACAGTTCACACATTTCTCTGCATTGATCGCCATTGTTCCCTTCGACTTTACAATGGCAACGCAAGGAGAACGGAAAATAATCGCCTTTACCCCTTTTTCGGAAGCCGCCCTTCTGACGCAGTCAATGGCGTTCTCCAGGTCAAAGGGATCTACTGTTTCAACTGACTGCACCCCAATGCCACGCAGCACCTTTTCAATGGAGACCGCTGATACCACCTCACCCATCATAGTATGTCCCGTTCCCGGGTGAGGCTGATGTCCCGTCATGGCTGTGGTGGAATTATCTAACACCACCAATACCATTTCTGCCTGGTTATAAACGGCATTGACAACGCCGGTAATGGCTGATGCGAAGAAAGTGGAATCCCCCACAAAAGCAAAGCAAACCGTATCCGGCTCCACTTTGCCGATTCCCTGGGAAATATTCACGCCCGCTCCCATACACAGGCAGGTATCCACCATGTCCAAAGGCATAGCATTGCCCAGGGTATAGCAGCCGATATCACCGCAAAAGACACTCTTTCTGCCTTTCATGGCCTCCTTAACTGCATAAAAAGAAGCACGATGCGGACAGCCGGCACATAGCACCGGCGGCCGAACCGGAAGCTCCGGAGGCTCCGGTCTTACCGGTTTTTGGAATTTTAAATCCAAGAAAACACATATATTCTGCAAAACACTGTCCCGGCTGTTTTCGCCGGCATTTTGCACATGATGCGTCAACTTTCCTAAAATGCGTGTTTGCAAATTATATTTACCACAGAGATAAATCAGTTCCCGCTCAATGACGGGATCTAACTCCTCAATGCACAAAACCTCATCCAAATTGCTCAGAAATTTCACGGCAAGCTGCTCCGGGAAGGGATGGGGCGTAGCAATTTTTAAAACATCTACCGCACCTGTCTCCTTTAAGGCCTCCATGGTATAGGTATAGCTGATTCCGTGCGTGGCAATGCCCTTTTTACATTCGGAACTGTTGCCGGCCGGAAGAATTGCATTTCGGCTATAGCTTGCAAACACCTTGGCCAATTCTTCATTTCTGGCCTCAATTTTTTGATGGTTCTGATAAGAAAGCCGCGGGAAAATCACCCAGCGTCCCGAATCCTTTACAAACCCTTCCGGTTTTCTCTTTATGTATTCGTTTTCGTCCTTGACAGCAACCGAGGCATAGCCGTGACATACGCGGGTTGTCGGCCGAAACAGCACCGGGGTCTGATAGCGTTCGGAGTAGTCAAAGGCCTCCTGTATCATCTTATAGGCCTCCTGTGCCGTAGCCGGATCAAAGCAAGGCAGCTTGGAAAAAGCAGCAAAATGCCGGGTATCCTGCTCCGTCTGAGAGGAAATGGGGCCCGGGTCATCCGCCGACACAACCACCATGCCGCCCTTGACCCCCACATAGGCCAAGCACATCAATGGGTCGGAAGCCACATTCAACCCCACCTGTTTCATAGTAACTAAGGCACGGGCACCCGAATACGCTGCACCGGCAGCCAACTCCAGACCAGCTTTTTCATTCACCGACCATTCAATATAAATCTCTTTTTGGGAATTATGTTTTGCAACCGTCTCCAGAATTTCACTGGATGGCGTTCCCGGATAGCCGGAAACCAGATTCACACCGGCAGCCACGGCTCCCAATGCGATTGCCTCATTTCCCATCAAAAACTCTTTATGCATACCATTACCTCTGCTTTCCTGATGCAGTTACCTTTTTTCTGTCATATTATTGTAACATACAACGCCCTATTTTGCAACCTCTGCGTCGTTTTTTCTCAAAACCGACGCCAGGTATTCCGGCTGAAAATCATAAGCATCGGAAAAATCTCCAACCGTCCCGCCAGCATATCAAAAATCATCACCAGCTTGCTCCAGTCCGAAAAAACCGTAAAGTTCCGAGTAGGACCCACCAGCTCCAGTCCCGGTCTGATGTTATTTAGCGTGGCCGCCACCGCCGTGAAGTTGGTTGTAAAGTCCAGATTATCAACCCCGATCAGAAGCACCGACAATGCAAAAACCAACGCATAGGCTGCGGCAAATACATTGATGGACCGAACCACCTCATGCGGCACCGTTTTTTCGCCCATGGTGATCTTGGAAATACTGCTGGGATGCAGACAGCGCCGTATCTCCCTATGTACGCTTTTAAACAGGATAACCACTCTGGAAACCTTCATTCCGCCGCCGGTGCTGCCGGCGCAGGCGCCCACAAACATCAAAATGACCAGAAGCGTCTTGGATATCTGAGGCCACAGATTAAAATCCGTCGTGGCAAAGCCGGTGGTAGTCATGATGGAGCCCACCTGAAAGGCAGAATTCCGCACCGCCGTTTTAAGATCCGGGCAGGAACTGCGGATATTCAATGTAATGACCGCAACAGCAACCGCCAGGATAATGAAATACCAGCGCACCTCCTCCATAGAAAAGGCTTTTCGGAATCTACGCTGCAGCAGCAGAAAATAAAAGGCAAAGTTTACACCGAACAGAATCATAAACACCGTAATCACCCATTGAATATACGGAGAGTATCCGGCAATACTATCGTTTTTCACGCCAAATCCGCCGGTTCCCGCTGTCCCGAAGGCGGTGGTTACCGCTTCAAACGGCGACATACCGCCGAGCAGAAGTAAAACTATCTGCAAAAGAGTGAAGGCGATATAGATCCCGTAGAGAATCTTTGCGGTAGATTGCAGCCGAGGCACCAGCTTTTCCACCTGAGGTCCCGGACTTTCTGCCTTCATAAGATTAGCGTCAGAGCCGCCGGAGGGCGCATGCAGCATCAGAATGAATACCAAAACGCCCATGCCGCCGATCCAATGAGTAAAGCTTCGCCAAAACAAAATACTCCGGGGGAGTGCTTCTACATCATTCAAAATAGTAGCGCCGGTTGTGGTGAATCCGGAAACCGTTTCAAACAATGCCGAAACCGCATTAGGGATGATTCCTCCGATAAAAAAGGGAAGTGCGCCGATGATGCTTATAAAAAGCCAGCTCAGCGCCGTAATCACAAACCCCTCACGAAGATAAAAAACCGTGTTCTTTGGTTTTTTGATCACACAGGACAATCCCAGCACCAAGCAGACCGCCATGGTAATCAAAAAAGCAACCATACTGCCGGACTCCTGCCAAAGCACCGAAACCAAAAGCGGCAATCCTAAAAGAGCCCCCTCGCACAAAATAACCTTTCCCAGGGTATATATCACAATAGGCAGATTCATAATTCTCTCCATTCCGCCGTAGCATAGCGGCATCCAAAAGTAAAGATAACATACATTCTTTCGGCACTAGTCCGCAAGAATGTCGCAAATATCGTGAAGCCCCCGCTCCAGCGTAACTACAATCACCGAATCACCCACTTGAATCCGATCGCTGCCTCGGGGAATAATCACCTGATCCCCGCGCATAATACAGCAAATCAGCTGGTTGGGTTTCAACTTCAGCTGAGAAAGCGGCATACTGGTCACCTTGGAGGGCTTATGCACCATAAATTCCAGTGCCTCTACCCGATCATCCAAAATCCGATACAAGGTCTTAATATTACTGCCGGATTCATTCTGAAGCGCACGGATATGCTGTACGATGAAGTCACAGGTGATATATTTGGGATAGATAACGCTTCCGATGTCCAGCTCCTCAATAATATCGTCAAATTCCAGGCGGTTGATTTTGGCAACCGTTTTGGAAATACCGTGCTTCTTGGCAAACATAGTCAAAAGAACATTTTCCTCGTCCATGTTGGTCAGCGCCACAAACGACTCCGTCAGATGAAGTCCCTCCGCCAAAAGGAGCCGCCGGTCCGTTCCGTCCCCGTGAAGCACCACCGCATCCGGCAGCATCTCACTTAATTGCTCACAGCGTGCCATGTCTTTTTCCACAATCCGCACCCGGATGTGATGCTCTAAGAGATCCTTGGCAAGATAGTAGCCAATGGTGCCGCCGCCCACAATCAATGCGCTTTTCACCGGAGCAATGGGAAGATGCAGTTTTTTAAAAAAAGCGACTGCGTTTTCACGAGTGGCAAGTATAGTTACCACATCTCCGTTTTTCACACTGCATTCACCATCGGGAATCACAACCGTGCCGGAACGCTCCAACGCACAAATCAAGACGTCCGCCCCCATTCTCGAGGACAGATCACTCAGTTTCAAAGAATCCAGATAATGGCTTTGGGGCAGCTGAAATTTAATCAATTGTACCCTCTCGCTTGCAAAGGTGTCAATCTTGCTCGCCGCCGGAAATCGGAGCAGCCTGGAAATCTCCCTGGCAGTTGCCAACTCCGGGTTAATAATGGTGGAAATTCCCAGCTGCTGCATAATAAATTCCATTTCACGGCTGTACATAGGATTCCGCACCCTGGCTACCGCTCGGCAGCTGCCTACTTTTTTGGCAAACATACAACAGAGCAGGTTCAGCTCATCCGATCCGGTTACAGCAATAAAGACATCCGCCGCCTCCAGCCCCGCCTCGATCAGCACCGCAATGGAGGAGCCGTTTCCCACAACCCCCATCACATCCACTTCTTCCATAATGTTCTGGATTTTAGCTGCGTCCGTATCAATCACGGTCAAATCATGTCCTTCATCCAGTAGTTTATGTACCAGTGCGTTTCCCACCTTGCCGCAGCCGGCCAAAATAATATTCATAAAACTTCCATCCTTTTTTGCGTTTCAATGTCCCTATTATATCACTTCTTTTACAAAAGTCCACTAAAATATTGAAAATCTCTCCATTTTCGTCGTAAATTAACAAAAGAAAAGAAGCGTATCCGGCATTTCGCCCGACACGCTCCCCTCTTTACCCGCTCTTTCCTGCCGGACGGCAGGTTAAATTGTGACATCGCTCAACAAGGGGTAAAACCCCGTCATTCAACGTTTTCGGCGGAAGATGGAACTCCCGCTGAAAAATCAAATGAAACCCGCCGTCTATAGAGGCAGGGGACATCTTGAATTCGTTATAAAAAAGCTCCAAACATCAGCATCATTACCATGCCCGGCACCCCCAAAACACCGGTAATCAGCGCCGTCAAGGGATTGAGTGCCAGATGCCAGCCAAGGCCGCCTCCAATCAGGTCAAACACCCAGATTGCCGCCGCACCCAGCAGACAGCTGAGAAACAGCCGAAACAGCCATTTCAGCGGCTTTATAAAAAACCAGCAGCACAGATACAGTAAAAATATCCCTATGACAAACAAAACCACCGAGCCCGTATCAAAAACCATAGGTATCGCCTCCCGCATGTCCGGTATACTGTATCCTATGAAATACGGCGGACAATTATTCCTTGTCCGCCGCATTTCGCACTAAAAAATAAATCTTTTTCTATGCAAACACCGTCTGGAGGCCATCCTCCGTCCGGCAAAAAATCTGCATTCGGTGCATATCCCAATCCGTAATCTCCACCGGTGCGACAAAGTCCGCAATGGCCTTGCCTAAAATCTCCGGCTTGAGATTTTGTTCGCCGCCGGCCGCCAGCACCACCCGCAGACAAAATCCATTTTCCGCCGTCCCGGTGACTTCCCAGGAACGGACATAATCCAAAAGATTCACCGTTTTTTCACCCTTTTTCTTGGTCTTTTTGGAAACTAAAATCTCTCCCGCACCAAAAAATTCCCTAAGCTTTTGGCGGGTGACCGTGCTGCTTGTTGCCGCCTCCATCCGATACATTGCTGCCGTAATATCCGATGCCTTACTCTTTGGAGGATGTACCGCCAACACCTTAATATCCATGGGCAGATTCCGGTTTAGCGCCTCCATAATTTCGGGGGCGTCCACACCATCCTCAAATTGAATATCCACCGTTTCACACTGACTGGTCACCCCGATGGGCAGGGGCAGAGCAAAGGTCATTTTCTGATGGGGATTGAACCCCTGAGAATAAACCACAGGAAGGCCGCTCCGTTGGATGGTACGGGTAAAACACCGGAGTAAATCCAAATGCGAGATATATTTTCCCATCCCCGTCTTAGAAAATACGATGCGCCATTTACGCAAAGCAAACACCTCCCCCGAACTGGGCCGCTCCGCAGCCACTGCAATGCTCCCGACAGGAAGGGGTGGTAACCCCCCGGTATGCCTTCTCGTATTCCTGTAAGAAAAATTTCCGGCTGACTCCGATATCCGCATAGTCCCAGGGCAAAATCTCATCCGTTCCGATTCTGCGGTGGGCATAAAAAGCAGGGTCAATGCCGCAGTTTTGAAAGGCCTTCATCCATTTTTCATAGTCGAAAAAGTCGGTCCAGCCGTCAAACTTGCACCCAAGCCTCTGGGCCTCAATTAAGACCTCACCCAGCCGTCGGTCGCCCTTGGCAAAGACCTCCTCCAAAAAGCTAACGTCACTGGAGTGCCAGTTGTAAACAATTTTTTTATTGGTGATGGACTCCTTTAATGCTCTGGCCTTCTCCTCCATCTCACTGATCCTATTCTGCGGCTCCCATTGGAAGGGAGTAAAGGGCTTTGGTACAAAGAACGAGGTACTGACCGTAACCGAAACACTTCTTCCCTTGCGCACCTCTTTCGGAAGTTCATAAAAGGCGTCAATCACCTTCTGCGCCAGCTTCCCGATTCCCAAGACATCCTCCATGGTCTCAGTGGGAAGTCCCAGCATGAAATACAGCTTAATCCGATTATAGCCACCGCTGAAGGCAATTTTCGCAGTGCGGATCAAATCCTCCTCCAGAACATTTTTATTGATGACATCTCTGAGCCGCTGGGTACCGGCCTCCGGTGCAAAGGTCAGACCGCTTTTTTTCACCTTCTGCACCTTTTCCATCAGCTCCATAGAGAAGTTATCCACTCTGAGCGAGGGTAGGGAAAGATTGATTTTCTTATCCACTGTCAAATCGAGTAAGCCGTCGGTCAGTTCAAAAAGTCTGGTGTAGTCACTGGTACTGAGAGATGCCATGGACATCTCCTCGTAGCCGGTTGCAGCAATGGAATTTTCAGCAACACTGAGCAGCTTTTCCACCGAACGCTCCCGTACCGGGCGATAAATGTACCCCGCCTGACAAAACCGGCAGCCCCGGATACAGCCCCGAAACAGCTCCAGCATAATCCGGTCATGCACGGTTTCCATAAAGGGAACAATCAGTTTTTCCGGAATATAGGTATTGTCCATATCCTGAATAATCCGCTTTTTTACCTTTTTGGGAACTCCGGGACGGTTGGGTTCAAAGGAGGCAATGGTGTTGTCCTCGTTGTAGGTCACATCATAAAAAGAAGGTACATAAACACACTGAATTTTAGCAATCTCAGCCAGGTAATCCTCACGCGGCCTTCCGCTGCTGCGCCACGTTTTGTAAACATCCATAATTTCACTGTTGACCTCTTCTCCCTCTCCCAAAATAAAGAAGTCCATCAGATCCGCCAGAGGTTCGGCATGATAGGCACAGGGGCCGCCGCAGCAAACAAAGGGATCCTCACGCCTGCGTTCTGCCGTCCTGAGGGGGATCCCCGCCAAATCCAGCATATTGACAATGTTGGAATAGCTCATCTCATATTGGAGGGTAAAGGCCACCATATCAAATTCCCGCACCGGTCTGGCGCTCTCCATGGAGAGCAGAGGAATTTTCTCCCGGCGCAGCTCCTGCTCCATATCGTCCCAGGGGGCAAATACCCTCTCACAGACAACATCCGGACGTTCGTTGAGCATATGGTATAAAATCTTAATCCCAAGATGGGACATTCCCACCTCGTAAACATCCGGGAAACAAAAGGCCACGCTCATCAAATCCCCCGTCCATTCCTTGTGAACGCTGTTAAATTCGTTTCCAATATAGCGTGCGGGCTTTTGCACCCGTTTTAAACACTGTTCCAATTTTGCTCGATACATGCTGAACCTCCCATGTACAACAAGTTTATTACATTTTTATTATCATACACCACTTTTTAAAAAGTTGCAAGCATAAACTGACCCAAAAGCTCGTACAATGTATCAGATGTTGTCCGATATGCAACCTTTTTGAAAGCAGGTGTTAAAATGACCGAATCCTATACCGGCCGAAAAGGCCGTACCGTTTCCCGCCGGGAACGGGAATCATCCACTCCGTCCTCCTCTCGTTCCGGAAAACTTTTTCGGCTGATTCTCAAGCAGATCTCCACCGCCGTTTTATGCACCCTTGTGGTTCTCGGTATGCACAGCGCACCGGTTTCCCGGATTCGGGACTGGTCTACTGCCCTGGGTCGGGCACTGCGCTACGAATCCGACTTGACCGCTCTGCAAAAAAACGGTGCAGAACTTATCCAATGGTTTCAGGATATTGTAGCTTCCCCAAAGACAGAGCCGACAAACCCGGCGCCCGAGAATGCTCCTCTGCCGGAAAACACCGACAGCCAAACTGGCGAAATTACCCAGCACTAAGATGACGAAGCTATCAATAGATCGCACCGGTCAGCTGTGGATCGGAAAAGGACTCAGCATCCATCTTTTGCTGATACCACTATGTCTTGCCGCCTATTTTGGCCGCTATCTCAGTCTTTTTGCGGTCAGCTGGGGTATTGCATTTCTGCACGAGTCTGCACATATTCTTACAGCGAACGCTCTGAAGGTATCCGTTTCCGGTATCAGCCTTCTTCCTTTCGGAGTCTGTGCCCGGCTGTCAGAACCGGTCATTAAATCCCCGGCTAAGGAAATCCTCATCGCACTGGCAGGGCCGATTGCCAGCTTTTTCATTGCCGGGCTCTGCTATCTCGTTTATCTTAGCGTACCCGCATTTCTGCTTTGGTATGCCGCAGCCGCCGGTTTTGCAATGGGGCTTTTAAATCTTCTGCCCTGTCTGCCTTTAGACGGCGGCCGGATTCTGCGTGCCCTTTTAACCATAGGCTCCGATGTTCTTTCTGCCTGGCAAACCTCCATGCGGATCAGCCGGATCATTGCGGCGGCCTTGATTGCCGCTGCTGTGTATCTGCTGCTGACCTCCGCCTTTCAGTTCTCTCTGCTGCTCATC
>CATVQN010000030.1 GCA_958346135.1 uncultured Eubacteriales bacterium
AATGTGTAAAGGCCATAAAGACCGCACCTCTCTTTCGCTAGTTCTAAAATATAAACAAAATTTTACCCTCGGTTTTATTTTCATTTTCCTCCGCACGAAATCTGCATCAGCTTTTTCAGCCGGTGATTCACCCCGGATTTGGTCAAAGGTGGATTCATCAGCACACCAAGCTCGCTGAGACTCAGTTCCTTATGTAAAAGCCGCAGCTGCGCAATCTCCCGCAAATCCTCCGGCAAGCTATCCAATCCGATGGTTCTCTGAATTTCTTCAATGGCACGTACCTGCTGCACCGAGGCATTGATGGTCTTTTCCAGATTAGCAGTCTCACTGTTGGCCGCACGGTTAAAATCGTTTCGGATCTCCTTTTCGATTTTGATATTAAGCAGTTCCATCTGTGCCTTGAAGGCACCCAGATAGCTCAAGAAATCCGCAATTCCCTCGCTGTTTTTTAGATACAGTACATACTTGGATTTTCGCCGTGTCCATTTAAAATCAAAGCCGGATTCCTGCAAGAGCGTTTGCATATCCCGGCTCAGTCCCAAATAGGGCGTTACCAATTCTAAATTATAGTTCTTTTTGGGGTCAATGACGGTTCCGCCGCTTAAAAATGCACCTTTTATCAAGGCGCGGCGGCAGCATTCCAGCTCAATCAGTTCCGATGCAATCCGATAGCGAATGACGCCGGTAGCGGGATCAATCAAGTGTAAATCGTGGAGCATCTGCAGAATCATCACCCCATCTCGGTTTTCTGCAAGATACCGTACATTTTTCTCTGCGGATTGGTGAACCTCCGGCTCCATACCCAAGTTCCTGCACAATACGCCATAGGCGCTGAGCACGTCCTGATTCTCAGTAACAAACCGCACCGATTGCTGCGTAATTGCCGCACCAAACAGAAGCATCCCTGCGTACTCCGCACGGTCACAGCAGCTGCGGCTATTTTTCTGCTTATATAATTCTTCCTTGGTCAGCTGAGAAAATGACTTCATCTCTATCCCTCATTTCCCGTTCTGAAACTCTCCTCTATTTCCTTTTATGTCTGGGCTGATACAACGTCACGCCTTCTTCGCTGACGGAGGCGCCGCTATGTCCTCGAACTACACTGTTTAAAACATCCCAGATGGAATCGGCCAGTACATCCACATCATGACGTATATACCGATTCTGGTAAATGCCCACCAAATCCCTCTTAATTAGGCGGATACCCGTACCGTCAAAACGGTTTTCATCCAGGACAACTGCCTCGGCGTCCTGCTGGATATACTTTGACAAAAGCGGCGTATCAATTTTCTGCCGGTTTACAATACAATAGTCCAGAAAGTCAGGCTCGGTATGCTCTAAAATTGCCTGCACATGGTCAAAGGCCGTATAGCCGTCCGTTTCACCGGGCTGAGTCATAATATTGTTAATGTACAGTACCGGAACGCCGGAGCTTCGAATAGCATCTGCCAATCCCGGCACCACCAGATTGGGTAAAATACTGGTGTACAGACTGCCCGGACCCAGCGTAATCAAGTCTGCTCGGGATATGGCTTCCCTCACCTCCGGAATCATCGTAATGCTCTCATCCTTATCCTTCGCCTTGGGTCTGAGCTGTACCCTTCGGATTCGATTGCCGCCGCGCACGCTGTGTCCGATCAAAGACTCACCCACGATCCGCTGTCCGCTTTCTAAATAGGCAACCAGCTCTACGTTCGTATCTGTCACCGGAAGCACTTCTCCCTGTACTCTGAGAACCTCGTTCACATTCTTTACGGCCTCCACAAAATCACCGTCAAAAATCCCGTTCATAGCCGCCAGAAACAAATTTCCAAAATTTTGACCTGCCAAAGAGCCCTGAGAAAATCGATATTGAAGCAGACGTTCCATCACCGGCTCCGTCTTGGCAAGCGCCAAAATACAACTACGTATATCTCCCGGCGGCAGCATATTCAAATCCCGGCGCAGCATTCCGCTGCCGCCGCCGTCATCTGCTACACTGACGACCGCTGTAATATTCTCGGTATAGTTTTTCAGTCCACGAAGCATGGTGGACAATCCGGTTCCACCGCCGATGGCTACAATATTCGGCTGCTGATTATCAGACAGCGCAGAGTTCCTTGCTTCCATAGCATACACCTTTTTCATCTATCATTTTCAAATTCCCTTTTGAATATCACGATGAGAAACCAAAACATGATGTCCGCTTCGCTGCAGTTTCTTATACAACTCCTCCGCAATGGTGACGCTGCGATGATGCCCTCCGGTACATCCAATTCCAATTACCAGCTGCGCCTTTCCCTCTTTCATATAATGGGGGATCAGATACTCCATCATATCGGTCAGCTTGATCAGAAATTCCTTACTCTGCGCAAACTCCATGACATAGTCCCGCACACAGGTCTCCAGACCCGTGTGTTCACGCAGCTCGGGAATATAAAAAGGATTCGGCAAAAACCGAACGTCAAAAACCAAATCCGCATCCAGAGGAATCCCGTATTTGAACCCGAACGAAACCACATGGATGGTCATGGCATAATCCCGGTCACCGCCGTAAATTGAGGCAATATGCGCTTTAAGCTGGGCAGTGGTCATCCGAGAGGTGTCAATGATATGCGTAGCACGGCTTCGCAGTCCGGCCAGAAGCACCCGTTCCCGACGAACGCCGTCTAAAATCCGGCCTCCCATGGCAAGCGGATGCTCTCGGCGGGTTTCCTTATAGCGCTTGAGCAGCACCTCGTCACTGGCCTCCAAAAACAAAATCTCATAGTCATAGCCAAGCTCGGCCAGCTGCTCCAGATTTCCTTCCAGCTCCTGAAACAGTTTGCCGCCTCGGATATCGCAGACAAGCGCCGCCATGTCCTGCAGCCCGGCCGCCTTATGATAAATCTCGGCAAACTTGGGAATCAGCTCCGGGGGCATATTATCCACACAATAGCACCCCAAATCCTCAAGTGCCTTTACCACCTGGGATTTTCCCGCTCCGCTTTGTCCTGTAATAATAATAAATTTCATGGTATTCCACCTCTTTGGTAACCGTCTTTTCTCTGTGATCTAAAACTCTCCTAGGAACCGTACCTCCGGCTGCAAAAGAACACCAAACCTCTCCTGTACCCTTCTTTGTATCTCCAAAATCAAATCCCGTATATCCTTGGCGGTTGCATTTTGATCGTTTACCACAAAGCCGGCGTGTTTTTCCGAAACGGATGCGCCGCCGATCCGCAGTCCCATCAGTCCTGCGTCCTGAATCAGCTTTCCAGCAAAATACCCCTCCGGCCGCTTAAAGGTACTCCCGGCACTGGGAAGATTCAACGGCTGCTTTACCGTCCTCCGTTCTGCCAGTTCTTCCATGACCTTCCGGATTTCTGCAGGCTCTCCCTCTTTCAATTCCAAACGGCAGCCCAGAATCATCCATTCGGGATGCTGCATAAAAATACTGTTTCGGTAACCGAATCGGCATTCCTCACCGGGAATCAGTTGTATCACTCCCTCTGAATCCAGATAGGCCACCTCGCTTACCACCTGCTTCATCTCGCCTCCGTAAGCGCCCGCATTCATGTAGAGAGCGCCGCCTAAAGTTCCGGGAATTCCGGCAGCAAACTCCAACCCGGTCAGTTCATTGCCCAGCGCATAATTAGACAGCCGAGACAGCTTGATTCCTGCCTGTGCCGAAATGGTATTTTCCTCTGCCGTACATGCGCCAAAAGCGCTGCCCAAGTGAATCACTACACCGCGGATTCCCTTGTCACCCACTAAAACATTGGAACCGTTGCCCAATATAATATAAGGAATCTTCAACTGCCGAAGCAGCTTACACACCGCCTGAATTTCATTGATTCCGGAAGGCTCGATCCATAAATCAGCCGGGCCTCCCACCCGAAAGGTGGTATGCCGGTTCATAGGCTCCCCTTCCGTAACTCCGGCAGGCCCCACAATCTCTGAAACCAAACGAACTATTGCATCTGTTACCATACTGCCGCCTCCTAGCTGCGAAATTCTTTCAGATAACGGAGAAACCGCTCCGCATTTAAGTTCATAATCAGCGCCTCGGGAAAATCAATTTCCTCCAGCATTTTTAAAGCATGCTCAAATGCCCCAACCTGGAAACAGTTGTGCGCATCCGAGCTTACAACGATTTTTGCTTCCATCCGCTTACAGAGCTCCGCAATTTTACGACAGTTTTCAGCGCTCCCTTTTCGGGCAGTAAAAGAGTGATTGTTAATTTCAATACACTTTCCCGCAGCTTTCGCTGCCGCAATGACCGGCTCATGGTCAAAGTCAAACCGAGGGTCTCCCGGATGACCCAAAATCGTTACATAGGGATTTTCGATCACATGAAGCCATGCCGACGTATGTGCCTCTTTGGATCGACTGTGATAACAAGGCGTATGCATGGAGGCAATCATCATGTCCATCTCCGGCTGCATTGCTTCCGGAATGTCCAAATGCCCCGCATCATCTAAAATATTTGCCTCTGCCCCCTTGAGCAGACGGACGCCGTTTACCTGCTCCGGCAGCTCATGCATGGTACTGAAATGCCAGATATGGGGCGCATCGGGAATAGCCGGCGCATGATCGGTCATGCAAAGCAAAGTAAGACCCCGCTCTCTTGCCATGTTCAGATTCTCCATCAGTGTGCTGAAAGCATGATCACTGCAATTGGTATGGGTATGCGTATCCGATAAAATCTTCATGAAACTCTTTCCTCTTTTCTGTAATCTCCCAAAGTCTGCATTAAGCGTTGCTTCCGAATGCGCCCCCAACATGCTCGGAAATCCGTCGGTTCAGTTCCTCTGCTGCATTGTAGCCAAGCTTTTTCTGACGATTATTCATAGCCGCCACCTCGAAGATAACGGCTAGGTTTCGTCCCGGCCGCACCGGGATAGTCAACGAGGGAATATCCAATCCCAAAATATTGGTATATTCGTCCACTAACCCCAGACGGTCATACTGCTTGCCGTGCTCCCAGGCCTCCAGGTGAATAATCAAATCGATTTTTTCGGAATCCTTGACAGCGCCCATACCGAAGATATTTTTCACGTCCACAATTCCAATGCCGCGGATTTCAATAAAATGCCGGATAATATCCGGAGAAAAACCCACCAGCGACTTGGAGGAAACCTTTTTGATTTCCACAGCGTCATCTGCCACCAGCCGATGTCCGCGCTTAATCAGCTCTACGGCAGCCTCGCTCTTACCCACGCCGCTGTCGCCCATAATCAAAACTCCCTGGCCGTAAACCTCTACCAAAACCCCATGCCGGGTGATACGGGGCGCAAGTTCCACATTTAAATAGGCATTTAACGTACTGGTAAAATACGAGGTAGGGTGGGACGAACGCAAAACAGGTGTGTCATATTCCTCTGCCAGCTTCATCATCTCCGGCGAGGCATTGCCGTTTCGAGTCAGTACCACCGCCGTGACGTGTTTCTCAAACAGAGCCTTTAAGCAACGATACCGCTCCTCAGAGGTCAATGTGGCAAGATAAGTATTTTCAACCATGCCGAAAACCTGAATCCGCATGGGATCAAAATAGTCAAAAAATCCCGTAATCTGGAGTCCGGGCCGGTTCAGATCCGCCGTTTCCACCAGAATCTCACGGTCGGGATAATAGAGCTTTTCCAGCTTCATCTCGCTCACAACCTTGTTCAGTTCTACGCTGAATTTTTCCATGTTATGACACCTCTTTTTCAAAACTTACATCAAAACAGCAGCGCATATGCCCGCCCTGTATCTCTATTTTTATATTATACTATGAACGCCCGCCATTTGCAAGGGAAATCACCGTAAATTTTCAGAAGTTTTCCCCTTCTTTTCCCTTATGTTCCACCGATTTTTCAGGGTTTCGGATACGTTTTTCCGCTATCTTCCATAAAAAATAAGTTTTTTGAAAAAAATACTTGCATTCTCCGGCATTTTCTGCTATAATAGTTCGAGTTGAAGTTAGATTTACGCTGTTAAGGAGGTGTATCTATATGGCAAAATGCGAAATTTGCGGCAAAGGCGTTACCTTTGGTATCAAGGTTTCCCACTCACACAGACGGGCAAACAAGGCTTGGAAACCCAATATCAGACGGGTAAGAGCTGTCGTTGACGGTACCCCTAAAAAAGTGTATGCTTGCACCAGATGTTTAAGATCCGGTAAGGTTAACCGTGCTGTATAGTTTTACACACTTTTAGGATCGTATAAGGGTGCATCGCCCTTGTAATACCATAGGAATCAA
This sequence comes from uncultured Eubacteriales bacterium, assembly GCA_958346135.1. Lineage (GTDB taxonomy): Bacteria > Bacillota > Clostridia > Monoglobales > Monoglobaceae > Ructibacterium. The sequence continues at coordinate 6,204 of CATVQN010000030.1, forward strand.
AATCGGCACAGCATAAAGCGCTGTGCCGATTTTTGTTTGGCTGCATTCCCGATAAAGGAATCTCTTTAAAAATCTTTTTTATTGCCCCATCCTTTGCGCTGCATCCGTTCCCGAATCAGCGTTTTATATTCCTCCAGACGTTTCATATTCGATGCATGTTTTAAATTCGGGTAGGCCTTAAATAACCGCTTTCGGCTAAACTCTGTCCGCGAAAGCAGTGCATATAAATCCAAAAATAGTTCCGACTTACTCTGCAAATACTGGTCCCGCTTTTCCGCCCGAAAATCCTCCATCTCCACCTGAAGTTCTTCTTTCTTTTCCATCGTCTGGAGCACCTTTTCCGAAATTCCGGCGCCTACATCATCCGAAAGCTCCTTTAGCTTTTTGCTGACGGTCTCTGCCATTTTCATTGCTCTTCCCATCCGCCGTAAATCGCCAACTGTAGCGACAAAATCAATCACCAATGTACACAAAAGCACCACCTCAAGAACCATGCCAAGCCCCCTGGGGAGCCATGCAACAGCCGCGGCAATAAAAGGATGCAGCAGCCGCATAACAAGAACACAGGCAACACCCCATATCAGCGAAAACGGCAGACAAATATACCCCTTTATATTCATCGGCTGCTCGGAATAATCCCACCACTGCTGATGATAGACCTTTTCCAAAACATACCCCGTGATAAATTCCAGCGCTGAAGTCAGCAAAACCGCTCCGATAAACAGTACCAGTAAATTGTCCTGAATCGGGGTCAGACAAAAAACAACAATGCATACCCCAAACCCATAAATCGGACAAACCGGGCCGTTTAAAAAGCCCCGGTTGACAAACCTTCCCTCTTTGACCGCCGCAAATGCCACCTCAGCACACCAGCCAAGGCAAGAATAAATCAACAAATACCAGATATAATGATACAAATTCTCCATCCCCATTTCCCCTCTGCATCTTTATAGTAAAGGATTTTCTCAATATTTTCTGAAATCTCAAGATTCATTGCGGCTTTTTCAAGTTTATATCAGGTTATAACTTCATCCATCCACGTTTACCTTATCAGAAACAAACGTAATTGTCAATATTGGAATCTATCACTAAAGAATACCTGCAAAACGAGAATAGGAAGAAAATTTCCAACACAACTGGCATAAAGGAAACAAGCACACAATATATTTGTATAAATGAAGTACCATTCTGAGGAGGATGATTATGGATAGCTACAATAATATCTACCGGGATATCGCCAACCGGACCCAGGGCGATATTTACATCGGGGTCGTAGGTCCGGTTCGAACCGGAAAATCCACCTTTATCAAAAAATTCATGGATATGGTGGTCATTCCGAGGATGGACAACGACTTCAAACGCTCTCGCGCTATGGACGAACTTCCCCAAAGCGCCGCAGGAAAAACAATCATGACAACCGAGCCTAAATTCATTCCTAATGAAGCTGTGGAAATTTCAATTGGAGATTCCGCCAGCTTTAAAGTTCGGATGATTGACTGTGTGGGCTATATCGTAGACGGTGCAAAAGGCTATATTGAGGACGAGATGCCGAGAATGGTGATGAGTCCCTGGTCCCAAGAGCCGATTCCTTTTGCGGAAGCAGCCGAAATCGGCACGCGAAAGGTCATTGCCGAGCACTCCACAGTAGGAATTGTCATTACCACCGACGGCAGCATTACCGATATTAACCGAAGTGACTATATTAACGCCGAAGAACGGGTTATTCGGGAATTACAGGAACTCAGCAAACCCTTTATCGTGGTCATGAACTGCGTCAATCCCGGTGCGCCGCAAACCCAAGACTACTGCCAGACCATCCGAGATAAATTCAACGTTACCGTAGTTCCTCTAAACTGCATGGAAATGACCGAACAGGACATTAACAAAGTCATGGAGCAAATTCTCTATGAGTTTCCACTAAAAGAAGTAGGCATTCGGATTCCGCAGTGGATTCTGTCTTTAGACGAGGGGCATCCGTTAAAAGCCGGGATTCAAGAGACTGTCTTTGGCACCGCTGAAAATATTCGGAAAATCTCTGACGTTATGCGATTTCCAAGCGTGCTTTCGGACTGCGAATATATCGAAAATGCCCAGGTAGCCAAAATGGATGCCGGAGAAGGTGTAGCAGAAATATGTATCAATGTCCCGGAGCGGCTGTTCTACCAAACTGTCCGGGAACAGACCGGATTTGCCATCGACGATAAACAGGAGATGCTTCGTTTGATGCGGGAACTCTCCTCCATGAAGAAAGAATACGACAAAATCTCTTCCGCTCTGCAGGAGGTGAAACAAAAAGGCTACGGTATTGTAACACCGTCTCTGGATGAACTCACCTTGGAAGAGCCGGAGATTGTAAAGCAAGGCAGCCGGTTCGGTGTTCGCCTCAAGGCAAGTGCTCCGTCTATCCATATAATGTGTAACAAACCCAAGTCTTTGGAAGCCGCATAAAATGGGGATTTTGGAAAAGCACAGAGTTTTTTAGGCTCTGTGCTTTTATGTTGCTCAATCTTCTTCTGAATAGTCACAGTTTGAACATTCCCAAAGGTCTCCGTCCCAATGTAGACAACCACCACATTCAGGGCAAGGACGAATTTCTTCGTCATCGTCTTCCAATTCACCGGAGCAATATGGACAATGAGAATATTCTGATTCATCATAAACTTTATCGCACCAAGGACACATTTGCATATCATTCACCTCCTTATGTGTATCGGTTTTAATTTGGATTTCAGCATTATCTATGTCTTCATTAAATGCATTTTTAATTTTTTTATCAAGTTTCTTATTTTCTTTAATTTTAAAAAATTCAGATTGCGCATATTTAATGCCCTTATATGC
>CATVQN010000031.1 GCA_958346135.1 uncultured Eubacteriales bacterium
GCAGAGGAGGATGGAGTGACGATTATCGGACTCACAAGAGGCAGGGATACCAAGTTCCATCACACGGAAAAACTGGATAAGGGCGAGGCCTATATTGCCCAGTTTACAGAGATTACCTCTGCCATTAAGATTCGAGGAAAGGCAAAGATCTACACCAAAATGGGCGTCATGCAAAGCGGAAACGAATAGACACATCAATTGGACATGAGATAAAGAAGGAGGAAGCTATTTGAAACGCAAGACGAAAATTATTTGTACACTGGGGCCGGCAACAGATGATCCCAAGGTGCTTCGGGAACTGATGCTGGGTGGTATGAACACGGCACGGCTGAACTTTTCGCACGGAAATTACGAGGAACATTTGAGACGGATTGACGCAGTAAAGCAAATGCGAAACGAGCTCGGTCTGCCGATTGCGTTGCTTTTAGATACCAAGGGGCCGGAAATCAGAACCGGCGATTTTAAAGACGGAAGGGTGGTTCTTAAAAAAGGCCAGAAGTTTACCCTGACCCCTCGTGAAGTGGAAGGGACTGCCGAGATCACCCATATCACCTACGGCGGTCTTGCCCGGGATGTGGAAAAGGATACCCGAATTTTAATTGATGACGGCTTAATTGAAATGGCAGTCACTCGAATCAACGGCGGTGATATTGTCTGCGAGGTGTTAAACGGCGGCCCTGTCAGCAACCATAAAAGCATCAATGTGCCGGATGTGAATCTCACCATGGATTACATGAGCGAAAAGGATATTGCGGATATTAAGTTCGGCATTGAGCAGGGCTTTGATTTTATTGCGGCCTCCTTTGTACGCAGCGCCTTTGATGTTCTGGAAATCAAGCGGATATTGGAACAAAACAGCGGCGAGGACATTCAGGTTATCGGCAAAATCGAAAACCGTCAGGGCGTCAATAATGCCGATCACATTATCAAGGTCTGCGACGGTATCATGGTTGCCCGGGGGGATATGGGGGTTGAGATTCCCTTTGAAGAGCTTCCCTCCATCCAAAAGGATTTAATTGAAAAATGCTATCGCTCCGGTAAACGGGTTATCACGGCCACCCAGATGCTGGAGTCTATGACCCATAATCCGAGACCCACCAGAGCGGAGACGTCGGATGTTGCCAATGCGGTATACGACGGTACCTCGGCAGTGATGCTGTCCGGCGAGACGGCGGTCGGCGAGTATCCGGTCAAGGCGCTGAAAACCATGGCGCAGATTTGTATTAAGGCAGAAGAGGACATCAATTATGTCAAGCGGTTTGAGGGCAGACACCTCAAAGAGGGCATGGATGTGACAAACGCCATCTGTCATTCCGCCTGTACCACCGCCCACGATTTGGGCGCCGCGGCCATTATTACGGTCAGCAAATCCGGATTTACGCCCAGGGTGCTTTCGGGATTTCGGCCCAAATGTCCGATTATTGCGGGTTGTATGAACGAACGGGTATATCGGCAGCTCTCCCTTTCCTGGGGCGTCACACCCATTCGTACCGAGATGAAAAAGACCTCTGACGCCCTGTTTGACCATGTGGTAGAGCAGACGTTAAAGCAGACCTCTCTGATTGAAAAAGGGGATGTGGTAGTCATTACCGGCGGTACCTCTGTAGGAATCAGCGGAACCACGAATATCCTGAAAGTGCAGCTGGTAGGCGATATTCTGCTCAGCGGCAGCAGCAGCTCCGGAAGTGCTGTCTGCGGCAAGGTGTGCGTGGCAAAAAATACCGCAGAGGCACTGAAAAATTTTGAGGACGGCGATATTCTGGTGATTCCGGAAACCAGCAACGACATTATTGCGTTGCTTAGAAAGGCCTCGGCCATCATCACCGAAAAGCCCGGTTTGACCTCCCATGCCGCTGTGGTGGGAATGACCCTTGATATTCCTGTGATTTGCGGTGCTGCCGGCGCCACGGAGATTTTAAAAACGGGAACCACCATCACGATTGACGGCGTAAGAGGCAGAGTGTACAGCGGTGTTGCAAAGATTATATAACGAAATCAAGATGTCCCCTGCCTTAATAGGCGGCGGATACCACTTGATTTTTTCGGTGGGAGTATAGTCTTCCGCCGAAAACGTTGAATAACGGGGTTTTTCCCTTTATGGAATCCTGTGTCGGATGGGAGAGAAAGAAACCATGTTTAGAACAAAGCTGCAGGTTCGTTACTGTGAAACAGATAGAATGGGAGTGGTGCATCATTCCCGGTATTTTCCATGGTTTGAGGTGGGGAGGACGGAGTTTTTTAAAACCTCCGGGATGTCCTATGACGAAATAGAACGCCAAGGTGTGTGGCTTCCCTTGGTGGATTGCTACAGTAAATTTATCTGCGGTGCAAAATACGGCGATGAGGTCTGGGTTGAGGTTTCTCTCTCAGAGCTCGGCGTTGCCAAATGTAAATTTAACTATCGGATTTTGCGGGTTTCGGATGAGGCGCTCCTGGCTGTCGGCTATACAACACACGGTTTTACGACGCCGGAGCTGAAGCCTCTGAACCTAAAAAAAACATACCCCGATATTTATCAATGTCTTTGTAAATTGCAGGAGGGAGAAGTATGATACCGAATATCCTGACCACGGCAAGACTGATTCTGGTACCGGTTTTTGCATACCTGGTGCTGGGTGCGCAGAATTTGCCGGGTGCTGCACTGGTCTTTGTGCTGTCCGGAATCACCGATGTAGTGGACGGGTATATCGCACGGCATTTCCATATGGTCACCAACTTCGGAAAGGTGTATGACCCCTTTGTGGATAAGCTGATGCAGATTACGGCAGTCGTTTCTCTGGCACTTGCCGATATGGTTCCGTACTGGATTCTTTTGGTGGTTCTCTGCAAGGAGATTTCCATGATTGTCATCGGCGGTATTTTATACCTCAAAAAAATCGTGGTGCATTCTAACTGGTACGGTAAGGCGGCAACGGTGATCTTTTACGCCATTGTCTTTGTCATCATCCTTTGGCGAAATATTCCCCCTGCATGGGAAACGGCGCTTTTGGTGATTATGATTGCCGCAATGGCCTTTTCGGCCGGGGCATATCTGATTGATACCATTCGCCATTATGACGATAAGCGTGTGGCAAAATAATGAATTACATGGCCGGCTGTGGGACAGCCGGTTATTTTATGAATGAGCGGGGAGGATACCATGAAAAAGGATCGAGCCTATCATCTTTTAAGAATGACCAAAAGTTTGAAATACCGTCTGGTATGGCAGGGAATTTTGGTGGGTGCCGCAGCGGGAGCGGTTACCTCTCTCTATCGTTTTTTACTGACCCATGCAGAACAAATTTCCCTTGGCATATACAGCGCGGCCAAGAATCATCTCTGGAGTATTGCTTTGCTGGTTGCCTGCCTTGCGGTGTTGGGCGTTCTGGTCGGTTATCTGGCAAAACACGAGCCAATGATAAAGGGAAGCGGTATACCTCAGGTAGAGGGTCAGATTTTGGGAGTTTTCCGTGTTTCCTGGTGGCGTATCCTAATCGGAAAAATCGTAGGCGGAACCCTGTCGATTCTTGCCGGACTGTCTTTGGGACGGGAAGGTCCCTCCATCCAGCTGGGCGCAGCTGCCGGAGAAGGGGTTGCCAAGGGAATGCGCCGGGACGAAACGGAAACCCGGTATTTGATTACCTGCGGCGCCAGCGCCGGACTGGCTGCGGCGTTTAACGCCCCCCTTGCTGGGATGCTGTTTTCTATGGAGGAGGTTCATAAAAACTTTTCCGTTAGCGTTCTTTTGTCTGCGCTTGCCTCTGCGGTCACGGCGGATGTGGTGAGCAAGCTGTTTTTTGGCATGGAATCGGTATTCGGCAGTCATGAATTGATTCGGCTGCCGCTGCAATTTTATCCATTGCTTCCCCTGCTTGGTATTTTACTGGGTGTCTCCGGCTGGCTGTACAACAAAACCTTGCTGTTTTCTCAGAGCCTTTATCAGAAAGTTCCTTTTTTCAAAGGCCCTTATATCATGATACTCCCCTTTCTTGCGGCAGGCGTTGCGGGACTTATGCTGCCGGACATTACCGGGGGCGGCCACAGAATTGTGGAGGCGTTGTTTGCCCATAAGCTGGTGCTGTCTTATATGATAATCTTATTGATTGGAAAATTTATCTTTTCCATGATTTCCTTTGGCAGCGGTGCGCCGGGCGGCATCTTTTTCCCGCTTTTGGTGCTCGGAGCACTCATCGGCGGTATTTTTGCCAAGATTACCATGTCCTATTTCGGCCTAGAGGATCAGTATTACATCAATTTTCTGCTCTTCGGCATGGTAGGAATGTTTACCGCCATTGTTCGGGCGCCGGTCACCGGCATTGTATTGATTATGGAAATGTCCGGCTCTCTGACACAGCTGCTTTCCGTGTCTGTGGTGGCGGTTTGCGCCTATCTGACAGCGGATATGCTGGGGTCCAAACCCGTCTATGAATCCTTGCTTGAAAACATGAAAAAAACTGTGGCACAGGGAAATGCAGCCGCAGCGGAAGAGAAAGAGGATACAGAGCGGATTTTACTAAACTATGCGGTAGAGGCAGGAAGCCGTGTAGAAGGAAAGACGGTAAAAGAAATCACCTGGCCGGAGCACTGTCTGCTGGTTAGTATTGTACGCGGTGAGGAAGAATTGATTCCGCACGGCGATACCCAAATTCAGACGGGCGACTATGTGATGATTCTGTGTCCCAAGGACAAGGAGCTGATTTGCCGTAAAAAGCTCAGCAAGCGGTTTGTAAAGTGCCTGCCCTAAAACAGAGTATAAACACAGCGATGTTGTTTTAGCAAAAAAGGCGTGCATTCCTGCATCAGGAATGCACGCCTTGCTGTCAGATTCAAGCTTCCTCATTCTCCGGAAACGCCATGTTACAGAACGAAACAATCAGCTCTGCCGCATGCTCCAGACCGATTTTGGAGGTATCAACGGAAAGGTGATAGTTGTTCACATTTCCCCATACCTTATTGGTGTAAAAATTATAAAAGGAGTTACGGCGTTTATCGGTTTTGGTAATCATATTTTCGGCTTCTTTTTCCTTCAGCTGATAAACTTCCATGACACGTTTAACCCGCCATTCCATATCTGCGTGCACAAAGACATTGATAAGTCTTGGCTGTTCCCGCAGCACATAGTCAGAGCAGCGTCCCACAATGACGCAGGAAAATTCGTCTGCCAGGTTCCGAATCACCTGGGACTGAATCCGAAAGACGTTATCGGAGTTTAAAACATCCCCATATCGGTAATAGGTGCCGCGTCCCGATTGGATGCCCATAACCAAGGAATATAACAAGCTGTTGGTCGGTTTTTCTTCAATACCGTCAAAGAGTGATTCGGAGAGGCCGCTTTCCTTGGCAGCCAATGCAATCAGCTCTTTGTCATAGAATTGAATTCCCATTTTTTCCGAAACTTTTTTTGCGATTTCACGTCCGCCGGAACCAAACTGACGCCCGATGGTAATAATCGTATTCGCCATGAAAAGCCCTCCTATATCTATGTATTTGGTTATCCATAAATATTGTACCACAATATATGGCGGATTTCAAAGGTTTTTGCTGTCGAAAAACACAAAAAAATAACCAAAATTTGAAAGTCTTTTTTATGCTTTATGATAGAGACAGGCAAGTTTCACATCGGTATAATAGTGACAGAGAATTTCCTGATAGGTCTTGCCGTTGTTTGCCATGGCGTTGGCTCCGAACTGACTCATGCCTACACCGTGACCGTATCCCTTTACATCAAATACTGCCTGACCATCCACAAGCCTTAGAGAAAAGACGGTACTGCGGAGCCGGAAGGCTTTTTGTATTTCCGCTCCGGTAAAGGCTTCGCCAAAAATTTCAACGGTATCCACGCTGCCGCTGTCATGGCATTTTGTCTGGCATAGGGTATCAGAAAACCCCTCGTCGACTTGCAGATTCGGACGCAGTCCGCGCAGAACGGTAAAAAAAGCGTCTTTAGGGTAAAACACCCGGCTGCGATAGCCATCGGCACGCGCATCCTCGGCGCTGTCGACGGATTTGAGATAGGGAAGAGAAACGCCCCAGACATCGGACACATCCTCGGTTTTACCGCTGCTTACGGCATAAAAGAAGGCTTTTACAACCTTGTTGTCATAGACCAGGTATTCACCGCGGGTCGCAGATACTGCTTTTTTGATTTTTTCGGCATAGTCCTCTGCAAAGCGTGAATCCCAGAGACTTTGGGTTTCCTCAAAGGAACGCCAGGGCCGGCAGTGAGATAAATCGGTGCAAAGCATGGCGCCGTGATGGGATTCGGGAATGCCGTTTTCTGTATAATCCGCAATCTTGCTGAGTATGTAGCTTCGTGCGGCGACCGCTTGGGCTTTTAGAGCCTCGATATGATTTGTGGGTGGCATTTCTTCGGCCAGAACCCCGGTGATATAGTCTTCAAAATCCAGGGTAACAATCTCTCCGGTTGCGGCTTGGTACAGCGTGATTTCATAGGAATCCCCTATCGTTGAGGTTGTGATGGCGTCCCCCGTTTCCTCCGCCACGGTATCGGCCATCACAGGCAGCGGCGTATCCTTTGCAAAAAGCATTGAGACAGGAATCATGACAGATGGAATGATAAAAATTATACTGCATAAAAGAAATACTCCGATGAAAAAACGTTTCATATGACGCTCTCCTTTCATGGGCTTGTCTGTGGTTTTGACTCTGTTTCATATTATGAAAGAATTTGGAATTTATGCTTGACAATCGAAAAAAAATATACTATAATATTTAAGTTATTTGATAACAAAATCCTTACTCTTGAGAAGAACTCAAGGGTCAAAGTCCAGAAGGAGGTGACAGATATCATGGCAGAAGCGATCAACAAGTATGAGACTATCTTTGTAATCGATGCAACCAAAACCGAAGAGGAGATTTCGTCTCTGGTTGAGAAGTTTAAGTCCTTGATTGAAAAGTACGGCGAGATTGAGAGCGTTGACGAATGGGGTAAGCGCAGACTCGCATATCCGATCAATGACTTAACAGAGGGCTATTATGTTTTGGTAAACTTTAAGTCCAAACCTGATTTCCCTGCTGAGCTTGAGCGTGTCTACGGTATTACAGACGGTATTATCCGTGACATCGTTGTAAAATGTGAGGAGGACTAGTCAATGATCAATAAAGCAATTTTGATGGGCAGACTCACACGAGATCCGGAGCTGCGTCATACCGGCGCAGGAACTCCTGTCTGTAGCTTTAGTATTGCAATTGACAATGGCTACGGCGAAAACAGACAGACCGACTTTATCAACTGTGTCGCTTGGAATAAGACGGCTGAATTTGTCAGCAATTATTTTTCCAAGGGCAAGATGATTATTGTCATTGGCCGTATAGCGACCAGAACCTGGGAAGGTCAGGACGGAAAGAAAAATTACGTCACCGAAGTGGTAGCCAACGAGGTTTCCTTCGGTGAGAGCAAGCGCAGTCAAGACGGGGGAATGCCCGCCGGCGGAGACAGAGCTTCGGCTCCGGCACCGACCGCTGCGCCCAGTGCACCCTCGTTCCCGGATCATTCCGCACCCGAAGAGGATTTTACCGCTTTGCTGGATACGGATGACGACCTTCCGTTTTAATTCGATTTGAAGGAGGCGAATGCAGATGGCTGAAGAAAGAAGAACTGATAGACCCAGAGCCAGAAGAGCAAAGAGAAAGGTTTGCGCTTTCTGTGTTGACAAGGTAGATCATATTGATTATAAGGATGTTGCCAAGCTGAGAAGATATGTGACAGAGCGTGCGAAGATTCTTCCCAGAAGAATCAGTGGTTGCTGCGCAAAACACCAGAGACAGCTGACGGTTGCAATTAAGAGAGCAAGACAAATTGCGCTGATGCCTTATACATCAGACTGATTACCTGACTTATCAAGAATACGAAAACAGCATTTTGCTGTATGCACAGCCGTTCCGGACGGGAAAGAAGAAAGTTTTCTTTTCTGCCGGGGCGGCTTTTTATTGCGTAAAAATTAGAATTAACCGCCTCAGTGTCCATGTAATTTTTAACGATTGACCTTATATTTCCTTTCCATTGGGATAAAATAAAACGGAGTGAAAACCTTTTGGAGGGAGAGAAACATATGATGGAATCCATTTGGACGCAAAATATCAAAATGCCGGAGTTTCCAGCGCCGGAGGGGGATATCAAAACGGATGTGCTGATTGTCGGCGGGGGTATGTGCGGCATTTTGTGTGCCTATTTTTTAAGCTGGGCAGGAGTGGACTCCTGTGTGGTGGAGGCCGGGAAAATCGGCCGGGGTATTACTGAAAATACCACGGCAAAGATTACGGCGCTGCAGGGGTTCACCTATCATACGCTAATAGAGAAATTCGGCCGTGAAAAAGCGCAAATGTATCTGGAATCCTGCTTGCTGGCAGTGGAACGATACGGACATCTTGGAGAGATCATCGATTGCGACTTTGCATGGAAGCCGACCTATAGCTATACCTTAACTGACCGCAGACGGGCGGAGGAGGAAGTGAGAGCCATACGCTGCCTCGGAGGGGCTGCGGAATTTACGGAGCATACCCAGCTCCCCTTTGGCGTTGTCGGTGCGGTGAAAATGCAAAGACAGGCGCAGTTTCATCCGCTGAAATTCCTGTTGGGAATTTCCAAGGGTCTGCGCATATATGAAAACACAAGAATCCAAAATATTTCCGGCAACAGAGCCGTTTATTCCCAAGGTACCTTTACGGCCGAAAAAATCATTGTTGCAACGCATTTTCCTTTTATCGATCGCTTCGGCGGATATTTTTTAAAGCTGTATCAGGACCGTTCCTATGTTATCGGCCTCAAAAACGCACCCAAACTGGACGGAATGTATATTGACGGTGATGGAAACGGTCTTTCGTTTCGCAGTCAGGGGGATATTCTGCTCCTTGGCGGCGGCGCTCATCGAACCGGGAAGAAGGGAGAAGGATGGGAGGAAATTCGAAAATATGCCGAGCATTACT
>CATVQN010000032.1 GCA_958346135.1 uncultured Eubacteriales bacterium
AAATGAAAAAATTCACCGTTCTTTTGAGTTCCATTAACGATTAGAAAGCTTTTGTCAATGTGGTAACAAAATACGATTTTGAAATTGACCTGACATCCGGAAGATACGTTGTAGACGCAAAGTCTATCATGGGCATCTTCAGTTTGGATCTCACCAAACCCATTGAGGTTGAGGCACATAGCGACAACTGCGACAAGCTTCTGGACGAACTGGCTCCTTTTCTGCAGAAATAATGATTCCGTAAAATCCCTGTCGGTTCCACAGACGGGGGTTTGTCGTGTTCAAAGTGAAACCAAAGAGACCCTCATGAAAAATCCTTTTATGCAGGCTGCACTGGACGAGGCCCGAGCAGCCTATGCGGCAGGCGAAATTCCAGTAGGCGCCGTGGTGGTAAGAGCCGGCAGGGTAATTGCCCGCGCCCGGAACACCCGAGAGGCGACGCAAAATGCCTTGGGGCATGCGGAAATTTCGGCCATCGATCAGGCCTGCAGGCTTCTCGGCCGCTGCCGGCTTGATGACTGCGATCTCTATGTGACACTTGAACCCTGTGCCATGTGCTGCGGCGCCATTGCCCAAGCCAGACTGAAACGGCTTTATTTCGGCGCTTATGACCCAAAGGGCGGCTTTGCCGTTTCCAATGCGGCGCTGATGGAACATCCGGGGCTAATGCACAAGGCCGAGTGCTACTGCGGTATTATGGAAGAGGAATGCAGTGCTTTACTGCAAAAATTCTTCCTGGAGTTGCGCAGACAAAAATGAAAACAAAATTAGTAAAACCAACGTAAAATAATTATTTTATATACTATGGAGGTAACACCAATGTCAAAAAAATACGTATACCTTTTCAGCGAAGGTGACGCAACCATGAGAAATCTGCTGGGCGGCAAGGGCGCCAATCTGGCCGAAATGACCAGAATGGGCTTCCCTGTTCCCCAGGGCTTTACGGTTTCTACCGAAGCCTGCACCAGATACTACGAAGACGGCCGCGCCATTGCGCCCGAGATCGAAGAGCAGATCTATGCCGCACTGGCAAAGACCGAAGAGATCGCAGGCAAGAAGTTCGGCGATGTAGAAAACCCCTTCCTGGTATCTGTCCGCAGCGGCGCAAGAGCGTCTATGCCCGGTATGATGGATACCATTTTGAATCTGGGACTCAACGACCAGGTGGTTGAGGGTCTGGCAAAGCTGACCCAAAATCCCCGGTTTGCCTATGACAGCTACCGCCGTTTCATCCAGATGTTCTCCGACGTGGTTATGGAGCTTTCCAAAAAGCGCTTTGAGGAGATTATCGACGAAATGAAGGAAGAGCGCGGCATCAAGCTGGATACCGAGTTCACCACCGAGGATCTTAAAGAGATGGTAGAGAAGTTCAAGGCCTTCTATAAGAGCGAAAAGGGCGAGGACTTCCCCCAGGATCCCAAGGTACAGATGATGGAAGCAGTCAAGGCTGTATTCCGTTCCTGGGACAACCCCAGAGCCAATGTCTACAGACGTATGAACGACATCCCCTATGACTGGGGTACCGCCGTTAACGTACAGGCTATGGTATTCGGTAACATGGGCGACAACTCCGGTACGGGTGTTGCTTTCACCCGTGACCCCGCAACCGGCGAAAAGGTACTCTTTGGTGAATACCTCATTAACGCACAGGGCGAGGACGTTGTTGCCGGCGTTCGTACACCGAAGCCCATCAGCAAGCTGGAAGAGGATATGCCCGATGTATACCGTCAGTTTGTTGAGATTGCTACCAAGCTGGAGCAGCACTACCGGGATATGCAGGATATGGAGTATACCATCGAAAACGGTAAGCTCTATATGCTCCAAACCAGAAACGGAAAGAGAACCGCTGCTGCCGCTATTAAGATTGCGGTTGATTTGGTAAAGGAAGGCATGATTTCTAAGGAAGAAGCCATCCTTCAGGTTGACCCCAAACAGCTGGACGCTCTGCTCCACCCGACCTTTGTTTCCTCTGCATTGAAGTCTGCCGAGGTATTTACCAAGGGTCTGGCCGCTTCTCCCGGTGCTGCCTGCGGTAAGGTTTACTTCACTGCCGAGGACTGCGTAGAAGCCGTAAAGGAAAGAGGCGAGAAGGTTGTCCTGGTTCGTTTAGAAACCTCTCCTGAGGATATTGAAGGTATGGAGGTTGCCGAAGGCGTTCTGACCTCCAGAGGCGGTATGACCTCCCACGCTGCCGTGGTTGCCCGCGGTATGGGTACCTGCTGTGTTGCAGGCTGCGGCGATGTGAAGGTAGACTATGACAACGGCTGCTTCTACGTTGGCGATACCACCGTAAAGGAAGGTGACTACATCTCCATTGACGGAAGCACCGGTAATGTATACCTAGGTCAGATCGAAACCGAGATGGCAAAGCTGGCCGGTGACTTTGCAGAGTTTATGAGCTGGGCTGATGAAATTCGCACTCTGCAGGTTCGGACCAACGCCGACACCCCCAGAGATGCAAAGCAGGCCAAGGAATTTGGTGCACAGGGCGTAGGCCTTTGCCGTACCGAGCACATGTTCTTTGCAGAAGATCGTATCCCTGCCATCCGTGAGATGATCGTTTCCAAGACAGTAGAGCAGAGAAAGGCCGCTCTGGCTAAGATTCTGCCCATGCAGAGAAGCGACTTTGAAGCCATCTTCCGTGCTATGGACGGTATGCCCGTAACCGTTCGTCTGCTGGATCCCCCGCTTCACGAGTTTGTTCCGCACAGTGACGAAGATATTAAAGCACTGGCTGACGAAATGGGTCTGACCTTTGAGGACTTAAAGGCCACCGTAGAGGATTTGGCTGAGTTCAACCCCATGATGGGTCACCGTGGCTGCCGTCTGGCTGTTACCTATCCGGAAATCGCTGAGATGCAGGCTCGTGCCATTATGGAAGCTGCTGTTGCCTGCAACAAGGACGGCATGGACATCGTTCCCGAAATCATGATTCCGCTGGTAGGCGATGTAAAAGAGCTCAAGTATGTAAAGCAGTTTGTTGTAGAGACTGCAGAAGCCGTACTTTCTGAGAACAATATGAAGTTTGCCTACAAGGTAGGTACCATGATCGAGATTCCGAGAGCTGCTCTGACCGCAGACGAGATTGCGACCGAGGCTGAATTCTTCTCCTTCGGTACCAATGACCTGACCCAGATGACCTTCGGTTTCTCCCGTGACGATGCCGGCAAGTTCCTGGACGCTTACTACGAGAAGAAGATCTTCGAGTCCGATCCCTTTGCAAAGCTGGATCAGACCGGTGTAGGCAAGCTGGTTGAAATGGCAACAAAGCTTGGCCGTCAGACCAGACCCGACATCAAGCTGGGTATCTGCGGCGAGCACGGCGGTGATCCTTCTACCGTTGAGTTCTGTCACAGAACCGGTTTGAACTATGTCTCCTGCTCACCGTTCCGTGTGCCGATTGCAAGACTGGCCGCAGCACAGGCAAAGGCAAGAGAAAACAAATAACATGATTGAATAAAACGGGCGGCCGTCGGCCGCCCGTTTATTTTATCTCAGGAAAGGAGTCCCTTTTATGAATCTGCTCGATGCCATTCACAACCGGAGAAGCATCCGGAAATTTCAACAAACTCCCATCTCCAAAGAAACCCTGACTGCCCTGGTTGACTGTGCCAGGCTGGCCCCCTATCCCGCCAATGTCCAGCCGCTGAAATTTGCAATCATAGATACCCCTGCCCATTTAGAACAGATTTTTGCCTGCACCAAATGGGCAGGCTACCTGGAAAACGGCACGCCTTCTCCTTCGGAGCGGCCGACTGCCTATCTTGTGATTTTAGGAGACCGCAGCATTAAAAAGGGCGGTGATCTCCAGGTGGAAACCGGCGCTGCCGGCGCTGCCATCACCCTTGCGGCCATGGAATACGGACTCGGCTCCTGCTGGCTGGGAGCGCTGAATCGGGAACGCATTGCCGAAATTCTTCACCTTCCGGACAGCATCGTTGTTCTGGACGTCATTGCCCTTGGCTATCCTGCCCAGGAAAGTCAGGCCGTGCCGATGCGCGATGGCGACAGTATTCGATATTACTTAGATGAAAACGGCGTTTTGCAGGTTCCCAAGCGCAATCTTGCCGACGTACTATATTCCGTCAGCGACTAAAGCAGCAGTAGGCGGGTCATCAACACTGCCAAAGAAATACCGGTAAAATCCGCAAGAAGTGCGGCGGCAATGGTATGTCGGGTATTTTTGATTCCCACCGACCCAAAATAGACCGCCACCGTATAAAACGTGGTTTCGGTAGAGCCCATCATTACCGACGCAATCTTTCCTGCCGCAGAATCAGGGCCTAAATTTTGAAAAATGTCCGTCACAATCGCAGTGGAGGCACTGCCGGAAATCGGACGAAGCAAGGCCAGCGGCAGTACATCCGCCGGAAGCCCCACTGCATTGAGCACCGGCGCAAGCGCTGTGGCCAAAAGCTCCAGTGCGCCGCTGGCACGGAACATCTGGATTGCCACCATCAGCCCAATCAGCGGCGCCACAATCCCCACCATACTCTGCAGGCCATCCTTTGCACCCTCTACAAAACAGTCATAGACTCCCACCCGGCGCCAAAGTCCCACGCCGATGAAAAAGGCAATCAGCACCGGCACCGCAAACACCGAAATCAACATCATAAGCGGCGCCTCCTCTCCATGAGCTTTGCCGCCATAATTCCCACCGTCAGCGCACAGAGACTGACAATCCAGATAGGTACAATGACCTCACCGGGAGCAGCAGAACCATAGGTCTGCCGCAGAGAGATGAGGGTAGTGGGAACCAACTGAATCGAGGCGGTATTGAGTACCACAAACATACACATCTCATTGGAGGCCGTGCTGCGTCTGTGATTTTCCATATGTAAATCGTGCATGGCCTTGATCCCCAGAGGGGTTGCGGCATTGCCCATTCCGAAGAGGTTTGCCGCCACATTCATCACCATGCTGCCCTCTGCGGGGGAATCCGGATCCAGACGAGGAAACAGCCGCCGCAGCACCGGATGCAGCACCTTTACCATAAGCCGCACCAGTCCGGCACGCTCGCCGATTTTGGCAAGCCCGGTCCAAAGACACATGATCCCCAAAAGGGCGAAACAGGTTTCCACCGCACCGGCTGCACCGGTGACGGCGGCTGCTGCGGTCTGCTCTACCTTGCCGGTAAACAACGACACGATAAGCGAAATCATAATCATACTTCCCCAAATGATATTCAGCATGGCTCTCTTCCTCCTCTGTCCCTCTTATTTCTATGCAAAAAAACGGACAAATAGCCCATTTGACAGGAAATTTTCCGCAGATACGGAATAATGCTTGAATTTCTAAGAAAATTATATTATAATAAGAAATAACAGTCTTTTCCCGGCCTGCCGACCGGGAAAACAATTTATGACGGGCTGCAGCAAGCCGGCTGCACGCCTAAGAAAGGTGATTGGAATGAAAAATACCGAAAAAACAATGGAAAAAATCGTTGCGCTTTGTAAAGGGCGCGGCTTTGTCTACGCCGGCTCCGAAATCTACGGCGGCCTGGCCAACACCTGGGACTACGGCCCCTTGGGTGTGGAGTTCAAAAACAACGTGAAGCGTGCCTGGTGGAAAAAATTCATCCAGGAGAGCCCCTACAACGTAGGCCTGGATGCCGCCATCCTCATGAACCCCGAAACCTGGGTTGCTTCCGGCCATGTGGGCGGATTTTCCGACCCGCTGATGGACTGTAAGGAATGTAAGACCAGATTCCGTGCCGACAAGCTGATTGAGGACGCCGCAGGCGTTGCGGCAGACGGCTGGTCTGACGAAAAAATGCTGGCGTTTATCAATGACAACAACATCCCCTGTCCCAACTGCGGCAAGCATAACTTTACCGATATTCGGAAGTTCAACCTGATGTTTAAGACCTTCCAGGGCGTCACCGAGGACAGTAAAAACGAAATTTATCTGCGTCCCGAAACCGCCCAGGGTATCTTCGTGAACTTTAAAAACGTACAGCGCACCTCCCGGAAGAAGGTTCCCTTTGGCATCGGCCAGATTGGAAAATCCTTCCGTAACGAGATTACCCCGGGGAACTTCACCTTCCGTACCCGGGAATTTGAGCAGATGGAGCTGGAATTTTTCTGCAAGCCCGGTACCGATCTTGAATGGTTTGCCTACTGGAAGGAACAGTGTAAAAACTTCCTGCTCTCTCTCGGCATCAGCGAAGAGAATATCAAGCTCCGGGATCACGAAAAAGAGGAGCTTTCCCACTACAGCAACGCTACCACCGACATTGAATTTATGTTCCCCTTTGGCTGGGGCGAGCTTTGGGGCATTGCCGACAGAACCGACTTTGACCTAAAACAGCACAGCAATCACAGCGGTGAAAAAATGGAATACAACGACCCTGAATCCGGCGAAAAATACATTCCCTATTGTATCGAGCCATCGCTTGGCGCAGATCGGGTAACCCTGGCGTTTTTGGTAGAGGCTTATGACGAAGAAGTGATTGATCCGGAGAAGAACGATGTGCGAACCGTACTGCATTTCCATCCGGCACTGGCACCGATTAAAGCCGCCGTTCTGCCCTTGTCCAAAAAGCTCTCTGACAAGGCAAAAGAAGTCTATGCCACCCTGGCCGGCGAGTTCATGTGCGAATTTGATGAATCCGGCAGCATTGGAAAACGTTACCGCCGCCAGGATGAAATCGGAACCCCCTTCTGTATCACCTATGACTTTGATTCCGAGACGGACGGCAGCGTAACCATCCGTCACCGTGACAGCATGGAGCAGGAACGAATTAAAATCGAAGATTTGGTTGAATACATCCGCAATGCGGTCAAGTTTTAATCCATGTCACTGTATCAGGAACTGAAAAAATTTTACCGCCGGGATCAAATCAGCTTTCACATTCCGGGACACAAAGGCGGAAACGGCTTGAGCCCGGCCTGGAAGCAGGATGCTTTTTCTCTGGATGTAACCGAGTTTGATGAGACCGATGATCTCCAGCGCCCTACCGGTATTTTGAAGACGGCACAGGAGGCGACTGCGCAGGCCTTTGGGGCAGGCACAAGCTTTTTCCTCACTAACGGCTCCACTCTCGGTCTGCAGGCAGCCATTCTTAGCAGCTGTCGGCCGAGTACCAAGCTGCTGGTAGACCGTACCTGTCATAAATCGGTTGTGTCCGGGATGATTCTTTCCGGTGCGGAGCCGATTTTCCTCTCCCCCCGTTTTGATGACGAACGGGAGCTTTACACCGGCTTTTCAGCAGCACAGGTTACCGATGCGCTGGAGCACAATCCGGAAATTGCAGGTTTTCTGCTGACCAGTCCCACCTACTATGGAATTTGCAGCGACATCCGTGAAATTGCCGATTTTCTCCATAGTCGGGGAAAATTTCTGATTGTGGACGAAGCCCACGGCGCTCATTTTTGCTTTCACCCTCTGTTCCCCGACTCGGCCCTCAGCCAGGGCGCTGACCTGGTGATTCAGAGCGCGCATAAAACCCTGCCGGCACTGGGACAGTGTTCTTTGCTCCATGTCCATAAGAACTCTCTGATTTCCGCAAAGGATGTATCGGCTGCACTGCGGCTGCTGCAAACCACCAGTCCCTCGTATCTGCTGATGAGCTCCATGGACGAGGCCATTGCCATGATGCGCCGGCATCCGGCCATGCTGCCGCTGCTGGACGAGGTTATGCAGCTAAAACAGGCGGTTCGCAGGCAGGGAATTTTGGATTTTGCTGATACGCAAACCCTAGAGTGTCCGCAAGATCCACTGCGGCTAACTGTGGACTTTCGCCGGGCAGGCTGCAGCGGCCAAGATGCCGCCGCACTTTTAAAGCAGCACTATGGCATCTATCCGGAAATGGCGGATTCTCGTTATGTAGTTCTGATTGTAACTGTCTCCAATACTGTAAAAGAGCTTTCGTCTCTCAAAGATGCTCTGCTTGCTTTGGCAGTGGGTCCGAAAACTTCGCATGGAGATCCTATCCCCGCAGTGCCCCTGCCGATGCCAAAGCTTGTTTTATCCCCCCGAAAGGCCTGGCTGTCACCGAGAAAGACAGTTCCACTGTCCCACGCTCTCGGTAAAACTGCCGCCGAAATTGTTTCGGTCTGTCCGCCGGGAGCGGCTCTGGTGGTCCCCGGACAGAGGATAGACCAAGCTGTCCTGGATGCTTTGACCGCCGCAAAAATCACGAAAACCTTGGAAATTACAGAATCTTAAAACGGAGAGAGGGTGGCGAATATGTCCTTTGACTGCGTCTTAGGAAACGAAACGGTAAAATCTCTGCTGACACATACGCTGGCCTCCGGGCATATCGGTCATGCCTATATTTTAGAAGGAAGTCGGGGTGTAGGGCGAATGACCATGGCAAAGGCTTTTGCCGCCGGGCTTTTACAAACCGAAAATCCGGATGCGCATCCGGATTTTACCGTTGTCACCAACCAGCTCTATGACCCGTCCAAAAAACAGGATACCCTTTTGGTAGACACCATTCGGAATCTGAAACGGGATGTCTATATCCGGCCCTATGCCGGAGACCGCAAGGTTTATGTACTTCCCCGTGCGGATACCATGCAGGCGCCGGCGCAGAACAGCCTTTTGAAAATTTTTGAGGAACCGCCTAGCTACTGTGTTATTTTGCTTTTGGCAGAAAACGCCAACGCCTTTTTGCCCACCATTCGTTCCCGTGCCCAGATTCTGCGGATGCATCCTCTATCGCAGGATCAGGTAAAAGACTATCTGAAAGACCAAAAGCAGCTGTCCCAAACGCAGGCACAGCAGCTGTCCATTCTCAGCGGCGGTTCCATCGGCAAATCGTTAGAGCTTTTGGAGGATGAAACGGCAGTCAATCTGCGTGAAGAGACTCTAACTCGGTTGCTTACGCTATCTGGCGGTAATTACCGGGAGCTTTACGATTTTATTCG
>CATVQN010000033.1 GCA_958346135.1 uncultured Eubacteriales bacterium
GCCCAGCCCTCCGCTGCGGCTGTCTGATAGCGATGGTGCTGCATACAGTCGATAAAGAATACATCTCCTTTTGTAAGCAGGTGTTCACAGCCGCCGTAGCGCAGCAGACCCTTGCCGTCGGTAGTCTGAACCAGCAGATAGGAAGCAAGTCCCGTTCTGTCGGTAAAATAGCTTTCTCCGAAATCAGCCTCAATTAAAGATTGCAGATACAAAAAGGAGCGTTTGGCAACGGAGGAGGGAAAAAACAGCTTGAGATAAGAAAGACTGAGTTGACTTAGGTCATAGCTGCTGTCCAACTGCGGAGCAGCCACTCCCTGCAGATGCAGTCGGGAAATATAAAGCTGTGCCAGCGCCAGCGCCGAATAATCGCCGCTTTCGATGTATTTTTCCTGTTCCGCCGCACTGAAGAGGCTGCGCATGGCCTCGGAAATTTTGAGACCGGAAAAATCGGATTTCATAAAATCATCTCCAAACCGCAATATTTGTAGAATTTAAAGCAATATCCACACTTGATGATCTCAGTATACCACATTATAATGAAAGGGAAAAGGATTAAATTAGCTAAATTTGACCGGCATAATTTAAAAATATTTACCAAGACCGGAGAATCCGCAAGATAAGGGGAATCCGGTGAAAAAGGAGGCAGCTTTCTATGAATCGATATGAGAGTGCAAAAGAGATTTATGCGGCCTGCGGCATCGATACGGAGGCGGCGCTGGCACAGCTGAAGGAGATACCGATTTCCATGCACTGCTGGCAGGGTGATGATGTGATGGGGTTTG
Source organism: uncultured Eubacteriales bacterium (assembly GCA_958346135.1). Lineage (GTDB taxonomy): Bacteria > Bacillota > Clostridia > Monoglobales > Monoglobaceae > Ructibacterium. The sequence continues at coordinate 783 of CATVQN010000033.1, forward strand.
ACCATGACGGGGAACTGACCGGCGGTATTCAAACCACCGGAAACTACCCGGGCAGAGCCAGAACGCCCGAGGAGCTGATGGCGGATTTTGACAAGGCGGCAAGTCTGATTCCCGGCAAGCTGAAATTAAACCTGCATGCCTGCTATGCCATTTTTGAAAACGGTGAGCATGCTGATCGTAATCAGCTGGAGCCGAAGCATTTTTCCAAGTGGGTTGCGTTTGCCAAAGAGAGAAATATGGGAATCGACTTTAATCCCACCTTTTTCTCCCATCCCATGGTGAAGGACAACCTGACTCTGACCTCGCCGGACGAGGCAGTGCGTTCCTTCTGGGTGGAGCACGGCCGCTGCTGTATTCGTATTGCGGAGTATTTTGCCAGCGAGACCGGAATCCCTTGTGTGATGAACATCTGGATTCCGGACGGCTATAAAGACATTCCGGGCGACCGTCTGGACCCCAGAAACAGATATATGAAGTCGGTGGACGAGATTTTGGCGATTCCCTATGATAAGAGTAAGGTGCTGGTTTGCCTGGAGTCCAAGGTGTTCGGAATCGGGATGGAGTCCTATACGGCAGGCTCTGCGGAGTTCTGCCTGAACTATGCCGCAAGCCGTGGTATTGTTCCGCTGATGGATAACGGCCACTATCATCCCACCGAGGTTGTGTCCGATAAAATTTCCGCAATGCTGCCGTTTCATGACAAGATAGCACTGCATATTACCAGAGGGGTTCGGTGGGACAGCGATCATGTGGTTCTCTTTGATGACGAAACCCGGGAGATTGCCAAGGAGATCGTGCGAAACGATGCGCTGGCTCGGGTGCTGATTGCCACCGATTATTTTGATGCCTCGATTAACCGGATTTCCGCATGGATTACGGGTGTGAGAAGTGTGCAAAAAGCGCTGCTGTTTGCGTTGCTCCAGCCAAACAAAAAGCTGAAGGAATTACAGGACACAGGACGCTTTACCGAGCTGATGGCGGTGCAGGAGGAATGCAAGGTTCTGCCCTTCGGTGATGTTTGGACAGAATACCTGAAACGCGCAGGGGTAGAAAACGACTATTTTACCCCGGTTATGGCATATGAAAAGGATGTATTGGAGGCAAGAGGATAATGCTTGATATTTTAACGGCGCCCTTTGTAAAAGAAATGTGCGATACCACCGCCAATATGTACCGGCTTGGCTGGGACGAGAGAAACGGAGGCAATATCAGTTATTTACTGAAGACGGAGGAGGTAGGAAAATACCTGGATTTAAGCAAGGTTATCCGTACCATTCCCACCGGTTTTGAGGCCAAGGCCCTGATCGGGAAAATTTTTATTGTAACCGGAACCGGAAAATACTTCAAGAATGTGAAGGAGGATCCCGAAAACAATTTGGGAATTATCCGAATTGCCGAGGACGGGACGACGGCGGAGCTGCTGTGGGGGTATGCGGACGGCGGAAAGTTCACCAGCGAGCTTCCGGCGCATCTTATGAGCCATATGGCACGGCTTTCCGTTGACCCCGAAAACCGGGTGATTATGCATTCCCATCCCACCCATACTCTGGCCATGAACTTTGTGCATGAGCTGGATGAAAAAAAGCTGACCCATACTCTTTGGGAGATGTGTACCGAGTGTATTGTGGTGTTCCCGGACGGCGTTGGGGTTCTGCCCTGGATGCTCTGCGGTACCAACAGTATTGGTGAGGCTACGGCGGAGAAGATGAAAGAATTTCGGCTGGTAATCTGGGGAATGCACGGAATTTACGGTGCGGGCAAGACGATGGATGAAACCTTCGGACTGATTGAAACGGTGGAGAAGGCCGCCCAGATTTATATGCTGACGGCGCATCTGCCGCGGGTGAACACCATCCGGGATACGGAGATGCAGCGTCTTGCGGAATTTTTCGGAGTGGACTACCGCAAGGACTTTTTGAATCTGTAAAGACGGATGTGATAAGGGGACGGCAATGACAGCTGTCTCCTTTTTTGTCCAAAATATCGGACATAGATGGAAATGTGTTGAATATATACTAAAATGGAAAAACCTTTTGCACATTTTCTAAAATATGCTGTTGACAGTGAAAGAGAAAATGTGCTAGAATAAATCCTGATAGGCTCAGGGACATACTAATATTTAGGAAAGAACCCTGTGCGCTTAGATAGGATCTAAAATAACGGAGTTAGGTGAAACTATGAAAATCGGTATTCCAAGAGCGCTCTTATTTCAGTATTATTATCCGTTTTGGCGGTCATTGTTTGAAAATCTGGGGTTTGAGGTGGTTATTTCGGATAAATCCAGTAAGACCCTGGTGCAAAAAGGGATTGCGGTAACGGTTCCTGAGATTTGTCTGCCCATCAAGATTTTTGACGGGCATGTGATAAACCTGATTGAAAAAAAGGTGGATTACATCTTTTGTCCCCGGTTTGTCCATATCGAAAAAGGCTATTGGTTCTGTCCCAAGTACATAGGCCTGCCGGAGCTGGTGGAAAAAACCATTCCTGAAGCGAAGCTTTTGGTAGCTGAGATTGACTGCCGCAGAGAGGACACGGCAGACTATGCCTGTTATCGGGATATTGCACATAAGCTTGGAATCTCCAGAGTCCGGATGCAAAGAGCATTAAAATCCGCAAGGGAGGATTTTTCCAAGTTTCGCAGTTACTGTCATCAGGGATTGACCCTGGACGAGGCGGCAATGGTGCTTTTTGACAAGATTCCGCTCAAGAATTTTCAGCTTCCGGAATATCGGACTACCATCGGGCTTTTAGGTTATGTTTATAATGTTTATGATCCCTTTATCAGCATGGAGATTATCAAGCGCCTGCGGGAGATGAAGGTGCGGATTATCACCTTTGATATGCTCACCGAGGAGGAGCTGCTCCGGTACCGTAAAACCAATACCCGTCCGATTTTCTGGACCTTTGCCGATAAGCTCTACCAGGCGGCGCATGTGATGATTCAAGACAAGAAGGTGGACGGGCTGATTCATATTACGGCCTTTGGCTGCGGCCCTGATTCTGTGGTGGGCAAGGAGATTGAGCATGATTTTGCTTCTTCCGGCGTACCGTTTATGACCCTCCGTATTGACGAGCATACCGGTGAGAACCATTTACAAACCAGAATTGAAGCCTTTACCGATATGATCAAACGTAAGATTTATTATCGGGAAAAGGCCTGACGAAAAGTCCCGGACGCTGTCCGATGTCCGGGTGAAAGACTGAAACTTACGGACAGAAAGGCACGCGTGATTATGAAAGTATCATTTCCGCATATGGGCTGTGTAACAGGTTATCAGTGGCTGATGAAGAAGCTGGGACATGAGGTGATTATGCCTCAGCGCCCCACGCAGCGTACGATGGAGCTTGGCGTTAAGTACAGTCCGGAGTTTATTTGTTTTCCCTTTAAAGTGATGATGGGAACCTATATTGAATGTGCCGAGGCCGGTGCTGAAATGATTGTCACTTCCGGCGGCTGCGGTCCCTGCCGTGCAGGTATGTATCCGGATGTTCATCAAAAGGTGCTGGACGAACTGGGCTATCATGTTAAGGTGGTCGTGTTTGACAGTATTTTCAAGGATTTTCACGCCTTTTATCAAAAGGTGAAGATGGTCTTAAACGGCGTACCGGTTCGGAAGTTTTTGCGGCTGGCATGGCTGACATTTGATATGATCAGAAAGATGGACACCCTGGAGAAACAGATGAAAATTCAGCGGGCTCACGAGCGGAATATTGGTGATTTCAGCCGTGCTTGGCGGAAAATCACAGCCATGTTTGCAAGCTGCGAAAGTCACAAAGATATGAAAAATGCCTATCAAAAGGCCCAAGAAATTTTCGCCTCAATTCCTCAGGTCCCGGTGGAGGAGAAGGACAGAATCCGTGTGGGAATCGTGGGTGAGATCTATGTAGTGATGGAGCCGTCCGTCAATAAGAATGTGGAAGAAATTCTGAATAATCTGGGCATCGAGGTAGAGAATGTCCAGTATATCTCCGATTGGGTGCTGCACAACATCGTACCGCAGTGGCTGCCCTTCCCGAAATCCCATCGGGTATTTCGGATGTCGGATGAGGTTTCTCCCATTAACTGCGGCGGTCATGACAAGGAAAACATGGGTTGGGTTTATGACTTTGCCGCCCGGGGTTTTGACGGCGTGGTACATTTGATGCCGTTTGCCTGTCTGCCGGAGCTGGTGAATCTCGGCAAGTTCCCGGCCATTTCCAAGGAGCTGGAAATGCCGATTCTCTCTCTGTCTTTGGATGAACAGATGGGTGAGGCTCATGTTAAGACCAGACTGGAGGCCTTTTCGGATCTGATTCGTTCCAAGCACAAAGCAAAAACGAATACGCCTGTGGCTGCGGAACCAAAGATAGAGCCAAAGGCGGCGCCGAAAGCAAAACCGGCAAAACAGCTTGTTTGAGTTTGAACAGGAGGAATGGCTATGAAATACTATTTAGGAATTGATATCGGCTCGGTCAGTACGAATGTCATCGCAATGACCGAGGATTACGAGGTCTGCTTTAACGAATATATTCGGGCGAACGGCCAGCCGCTGGAGAGTGTGAAAAAAGGAATGAACCAGCTTCGCGAAACGCTTCACTGCAAGGACGAGGATATTCTCGGAATCGGTACAACCGGCAGCGGCCGTGAGTTGGCCGGGGTTCTGGTAGGAGCGGATGTGATTAAGAATGAGATTACTGCCCATGCCACCGCAACGCTGCACTATCATCCTGATGCCTCCACCATTTTTGAAATCGGGGGTCAGGATTCAAAAATCATTATTTTACAGGATGGCATGGTAACCGATTTTGCCATGAATACGGTCTGTGCAGCCGGAACCGGCTCCTTTTTGGATCACCAGGCAGAGCGCTTGGGAATCCCGATTGAGCAGTTCGGCGATATGGCGCTCTCTGCTGAGGCAGATGTGCGAATTGCCGGCCGCTGTACCGTATTTGCGGAATCTGATATGATTGCAAAACAGCAGTACGGTTTTTCCAAGGCGGAGATTATCAAGGGCTTGTGCAGCGCACTGGTGCGCAACTATATTAACAATTTAGGAAGAGGCAAAACCTTAAAGCCGCCGTTTATCTTCCAGGGCGGCGTTGCGGCCAATAAGGGTATCCGTGCTGCCTTTGAGCAGGAGGTAGGGCATCCGGTGATCATTCCCAAATACTTTAACGTTATGGGTGCCATAGGCTGTGCGATTTTGGCGAAGGAGCAGATGGAACAGACCGGAAAGGAACCTGGCTTTAAGGGCTTTGACCGGCTTTCGCTGGAGTTTCGTCCCACCAGCTTTGAATGCAATGACTGTCCGAATATGTGTGAGGTGGTCAAGGTGATTTCCGAGGGCGAGACGCTGGCCGTATGGGGTGACAAGTGCGGAAAATATGCAGGAACCAGCCGGGCGTCCCGGCGATAAGGAGGATGAGCAATGAAGACATTTCACTATCGTACCAAAGGAATTTGCGCACGGGAGATTTCCTTTGAGACCGATGGCGGCGTTGTACATAATGTACGGTTTTCTTCCGGCTGCAACGGAAATACCCAGGGGATATCTGCTTTGGTGGAGGGAATGTCCGTTGATAAGGTGCTTCAGCTTTTAGAGGGAATCAATTGTAACGGCAAGGGAACCTCCTGCCCGGATCAGCTGGCGACAGCACTGCGGGAGGCCAAGGAAGGCACGCTTTAATCAAGAAAAAAGACCGGTGCGGAAGCTAAGTCGCTTCTGTGCCGGTCTTTTTTGATTGTTAGTAGTGACAAAGCCGCCATGTGCCGTCGGCTGCCGCAGTCAGTTCCGTGTTGTAGAATGCCTCCGCCGCCCGGCAGAGGAACAACGTGTCCCGGCTCCCGGCGGTTTCATAGGCTGAGTGCATGGCAAGCTGTGCAAGGCCGATGTCTATGGTATTGATAGATACCTTTTCGCTCGAAAGATTGCCCAGTGTAGAGCCTCCGGGAATATCGCTGCGGTTTGTATAGCGTTGTACCGGAATTCCTGCTATTTTGCAGATTTTCAAAAAGATGGCCTCGGATACTGCGTCGGTAGTATACTTCTGGTTGGCGTTATATTTGATTAAAACCCCGCCGTTCAGCCTTGGACGATGGGTGGGATCTGCCTTTTCCGGCTGGTTGGGGTGTACGGCATGACCGTTGTCCGCCGAGAGCATAAAGCTGGAGGCCAGCGCACGGATATAATCCTCTCGGGATCGGCCAAGGCCGCTGTTTATGCGGCAGAGGACATCGGATAAAAAGGTGGATTTTGCCCCTTGCTTGGTGCCGGAGCCCACCTCTTCGTTGTCAAAGACACAGTAGACGGGAGTGGATTTTTCACAACCCCCTGCAAGAAATCCCTTTAAGGTGCCGAAAGCACATTGCAGATCGTCCAGACGGGGCGATGAGACAAATTCCCCCTGACTGCCCCAGACGGTGCCGGGGGTACGGCAGTATAAAAACAGGTCGATGCCTAAAATGTCCGAAACCGATACCCCGGCATTTTCAGCAATTGCGGGCCAAAAGCTTCCGGCTGCCTTCTCGTCTCCGAATAAGGGCAGCATATCCTTTTGGGGATTGAGAGCGATTCCCTCATTGGCGCTGCGGCACATATGAATGGCAAGGTTCGGAATCAAAAGCAAATCCCGGTCGATGTTTACCAGCCGTGTTTCGATGCCGTCGTCGGTGCTCACCGTAACCCTCCCCGCAACGGACAGAGGGCGATCCAGCCAGGTGGAGAGCAGCATACCGCCGTATTTTTCGGTGTTGAGCTTGATGTAGCAGCCCTCTGATGGAATCTCCGGATCCGGTTTGATTTTAAAGGCCGGCGATTCGCTGTGGCTGGCTGTCAGCGAGAATCCGTTAAACTCCCGGTTTGGAATCCGAAAGGCAATGATGGAAGAACCGTTGCGGGTGACAAAGTACTTTCCCCCCGTAAGGAGCGTCCAGGGTTCGCTCTCCGAAAGCGCAGTATACCCCTCCTTTTTTAGGATTTCAGAGACGGTTTTGACGGTGTGAAAGCTGCTGGGACAGCGATGGATAAACCGAAGCAGTTCTTGGGTGGTTTCTTGGTACATGAAATAGTCCTCCTTGTTTGACCCCAGGGATGGATGATAAAACCCTTATGTCTGGTTTTTTTGGTTTCTTCCGGCAATGACGGGCAGAAGCACGCCCAGCCCCAGAAGAAGGAAAGGGGTCAGTATATTCATAATCAGCTGAAATGCCGAGTCGGCATTCAAAATGCCACTGGCACAGGAATAGGTAGTCAGTGCAAAGCACCAAATACCGGCAGCCATGCCAAAATATCGATTTTTAACGAATCGATAAGCCGGATGATAGTGAGTTTTGGCCCGGCGCATGGCAATATAGGCGGCAAACACCCACAGATACCGCAGCGGCATACAGATGGCGTTGAGCCGAATTAAATATTTTACAATGTCGTTAACGCTGCCAATGCCCAAGGCCGGCAAAATAATTAAGATGCTGACAATCACGGCGATCAAAAAATAGCCGTTGGTATAGACATCGTATTTGTTCTTTTTCATCAGGCTGCGGGGAATATAGGTGCTGTCTGCACTGTCGAGCAGCATCCGAAGCGGTGCATCAATCGAGAGAATAATCACTGAAATCTGCCCGATGAAGAAGGCAATGGCATACAGAATCATCAGGGAGTTTCCCAGCCCGTAAAATTGACCGGCCTTCTGAAAGGCATAATAGGCGCCGTTGGTCATAAAGTCTGCCGGGATATGCTCGGAATCTACCAACAGTCCCAGGGTAATGGTGCCTAAGATGGCGCAGACCATGACCATGACAGCCAGGGCAATCATGCCTCGGGGGAAGCCTTTGCCGGGATCCTTTACCTTGTTCACATAGGGAGAAATCTTTTCGCAGCCGCCCACCGCCAGAATCAGAATGGAAAAATTCAGCCAAAACTGCGTCCCGAAATTGGGACGAAAGGTTTCCCAACGCCAAGAAATCGTGCGCAGCTCCGGATTCTTGGTGATCGCCGGCGCTGCCAGCATCAGCAGGATAAAGAGAATCGACATGACAAACATCGAGGTTCCCGCTGCCGATGCGATGTGTTTAATCCAGGACAGACCTCTGC
>CATVQN010000034.1 GCA_958346135.1 uncultured Eubacteriales bacterium
ACATCCGTAAAACCGCATAAACTCTATACTTTTAGAGTTTTGCACGTGGCTAATCACTTTATTTTAAGGAGGGATTTTCATGCGAAATAAAATCACGGCGCTGCTGACTGCAGTCCTGATACTTTTTACCGCTTTTCCCGGCGTCGGCTTTGCCTATGACGCCGTTTTCTCCGACGTTCCGGCAGACGCCTGGGAAGCACCCTACGTCTATGACCTAGTAGGCCGGGGAATTTTAAGCGGCTACGGCGACGGCACCTTCGGACCCCGCATTACGGTACAGCGGTGCGAATACGCCAAAATGCTGGTAGGAATCACCAATACCCCGCTCAGCACCAGCGTTTCCACCCCCTATGCGGACGTTCCCGCCTGGGAATGGTATTTTCCCTATGTGAACAGTTCCCTTTCCTATATTACCGGCTTTACCGATAACGGAGTACTGACCTTTCAGCCGGAGGCGGATGCCACTCGTGAGGACGTGACCGTGGCTCTGATTAAAGCTCTGGGAACCGATCTTTCACCCTATGATGATCCGACCGGCTTTCTGTCCCAGCGTTTTTCAGACGTTTCCAGCATCTCTGTCCACAACCGCGTCTATATTGCCGCCGCAGTTGACAAGGGCTATATTACCGGAGACGAAAACGGAACCTTCCGGGGTCAGGATTCTATCATCCGTGCCGAAATTGTTGCCATTCTCTGCCGAGCCTTTCCCTTAGTAAACGATACCAACAGCGACTTAGTTGCCGTCAATGACACATTGACGGCTTTCTTTTTGGATGTGGGACAAGGGGACTGCTGTTATCTGGAGCTGCCCGGCGGTAAAACCATGCTGATTGACGCCGGAACCGCCGCGGCTGAGGATACCATTTTGCATTTCTTACAGGCGCGCAGCTGCCGGCGACTGGATTATGTCATTGCCACCCATCCCCATGCCGACCATATCGGTTCGATGACAGCGGTATTAAAAAGCGTTCCGGTGGGAACCATCTATATGCCAAAGGTATCGACTAACACCAAAACCTTTGAAAAACTGCTGGAAACCATTCTCGCCCAAAACATCCCGGTGATAACCGCCAAAAGCGGCGTCACCATTGACCTTTCTCCCTCTTTGTCCGCGGTCTTTCTCGCACCGTCGGCAGAGACGGATGACCTGAACAACGCCTCGGCTGTTTTACGACTCTCCTACGGAGAGAACGATTTTCTCTTTGCCGGCGATGCGGAGTCCGCCTCAGAAGCACTGATGCTACAGACCGGACTGCCGCTGGATGCCGAAGTCTTAAAGGTGGGACACCACGGCTCTGACACCTCGTCCACCGGGGCATTCCTGGCAGCAGTGCATCCACAGTTTGCGGTCATCTCCTGCGGTGCCGGGAACTCTTACGGGCACCCCAAACAGGTAACCCAAGATGCGCTCACACAAATCGGCGCTGCAGTTTACCGAACCGACTTAAACGGTACTATTACCGTTTCAGGAAACGGAGCGGATTTACAAATCCATTCCGAACGTTAGACACAGGCTACATAAGGGAGGGATACACAATGACAGTAATTTTAGATCGGTTTGAAGAAAATTATGCCGTAGTTGAACTGCCTGACGGAGATTTTGTAAATCTTTCCCGGCAGCTGATTCCGGACGCCAAGGAGGGCGATGTCATTACCATTTCCATTGACGAACAAGAAACGAAGGAGCGGGCCAAAAAGATTCAGTCACTGATGGAACAGGTTTTTGGACCGTCCGACGAAGAGTAAAGGGGGAATTTTGATGCAATACCGGCGAGATCCCAAAAGCGGAAATCTGCTCTCGGTTTTAGGCTACGGCTGTATGCGCTTTACCAAAAAGGGAAGGAGCATTGACCAGGAAAAGGCCGAGAGAGAAATGGCACACGCCATCGCTCTCGGGGTAAACTATTTTGATACCGCTTACATCTATCCCGGAAGCGAGGTTGCGGTGGGAAAATTCCTTGCCAAGGGCAATCGGGACAAAATCTATTTAGCAACCAAGCTGCCGCATTATATCGTAAAAAACCTGGCCGATGCCGATCGGATTTTTGAGGAAGAGCTACGCCGGCTGCAGACAGACCATATTGACTATTACCTCATGCATATGCTCACCGACATCGGCAGCTGGAACCGGATGCGGGAGATGGGCATTGAGGATTGGATTCAAAGGCGAAAGGCCGCCGGACAAATCCGACAGCTGGGGTTTTCCTATCACGGAGGGACGCCGGGGTTTTTGAAAATTTTAGAGTCCTATGACTGGGATTTTTGCCAGGTACAATTCAATTATATGGACGAACACAGCCAGGCCGGGCTAAAGGGCATCCAGCGGGCATCCGAGCTTGGCATTCCGGTTATTATTATGGAACCGCTTCGGGGCGGACGGCTGGCCGGCGGCCTGCCCCAGAGAGCAAAAGAAGTTTTTGCCAAGGCCGATCCTAATCGAAGTCCGGCTAACTGGGCGCTGCGCTGGATCTGGAATCATCCTGAGGTCACCACCGTCCTCTCCGGCATGAATGCTATGGAGCAAATTGACGAAAATGTCCGAATCGCCTGTGCTGCGGCTGCAAACAGTCTGACCGAGCAGGAGCTTTCGGTCTATGATGATGCCCGCAAAGAAATCAACCGTGTCACCAAGGTAGGCTGTACCGGCTGCGGCTATTGTATGCCCTGTCCCCAAGGCGTTGATATCCCGGTTTGCTTTCGCTGCTATAATGTCCTGTTTTCGGACGGCTGGTTCAACGGACTGCGGGAATATCTGATGTGCACCACCCTGCGCACCAACCATTCCAATGCCTCGAAATGTATCGGCTGCGGAAAATGCGAGCGCCATTGTCCCCAGGCCATTCCCATCCGAAAAGAGCTTGCAAATGTTCGAAAGAAGATGGAACGTCTGCCCTATAAAACGGTTCGCTTTCTTTCCCGGCTTGTAAAGTTTTAAATAAACTGCTTACGAAAATATGGGGAGGTATTTTATGGTACGTTTTGCAAAGCCTGAAGACCTGGAATTTCTCAAACACGCCTGGGATGTCTGCTTTGACGATCCTAAGGACTTTATCGACTGGAATTTTAAACGAAATTTTTCTTTCTCCGATACCCTGATTGCGGAATCTGAGGGTCAGCCTGCCTCCAATATGCAGCTGATGCCACATCGGATTCGGCTGCGGAATCAAGAATATGACATTAACTATGTATCCGGTGTGGCAACCCTTCCGGAATACCGGATGCGGGGTCTGGTGCGGGAGATGTTTGCCTTTGCCTTTTTGGAAATGTGCAAACGAAATCATCCCATCAGTCTTTTGGTTCCTTTTAAATACGAATTTTATGAAAAATTCGGATACAAACAGTGTTATGAAAAAATTTTTCGCCATACCGATTCTCTGCCTCGGCACGGACTGCTCACCGGAGAGGATCTTGGCATCGGACTGATTCGTCGCTTGGATACGGTGTATCAAAAAGCCATGGCGGACAAAACCGGATATGTTTTGCGTACCCAGGAAACCTGGCAGCGGATTTTAGAGGATCTGCTTTTTCTGTCCAAGGGCTGTATACTGTTTCATCAGACCGACGGACAGGATGACGGATACGCACTCATCAGTCCCGGTGAAAAGAACGGTTGGGAGATTCATGAGTTGCTTGGCCCCTGCGTTCTTTCGTTCTCGGAGGAGAAAAAACCCTTTGCCATGGCAAGAATCCTGGATGTGAAACGGATTCTGCTGGACTTGACTGAGGACTTTGACGGCTGCTGGAGAGTAAAAATTATTGACGAAAACATTGCCGCCAATAACATGACTGTAAAGCTCACCCACGGCTCGGTTGTTCCTTGCAGCAACTATGATACCGAAATCAATATCAAACAGCTGACCCAGCTGATTTTCGGCTTTGCCGAGGACTTTACGGGAACCGGACTCTTTCCCAAAACCGACCCTTATCTTAACATGATTTTCTAAGGAGGTAGGCTTTTATGGGTAATGCCGCAATTTACGAGACCCCCTTCGGCCCTGTCACCATGATTGAGAAGGACGGCTTTCTCACCGATCTGCGCCTTGGCGCATCCTATGCCTTGGACTATGTCATACGAGAAACGCCGCTGACCGCCAACGCCTATATGCAGCTGTGCCAATATTTTCGGGGAGAGCGAAGGAATTTTGATCTTCCCATGTGTCCCGGCGGAACTGCATTCCAAAAGCGGGTTTGGACAGCACTGCTCACCATTCCCTACGGGGAAACCCGTTCCTACAAGGAGATTGCTGTGCAAGCCGGGAATCCCCGTGCGGCTCGGGCAGTTGGCATGGCCAACAACCGCAACCCTCTTTTATTCCTGATACCCTGTCATCGCTGTGTCGGCTCTGACGGCTCGCTGGTCGGCTATCGAGACGGTCTTGCGATAAAGCAACGACTTTTGGAGCTGGAACAAAACGGGACGGCTCTTTTATGATAAAAACCGATTCTCCCAATAACAGGCTGAGGGGCAGGAAATTTTCCTGCCCCTCAGCTTGTAAAACCTAATACCATTTTTTTATAAACTAGGATTTCGCCGGATTTCTTTTGTCGCCGCCTGCCGGCATCGGCTTTGATTGTGCAAAGCTGTACACATCTGCATAGTTCTCCAGCTCCTCCTCCGACTCCGGCGGCACCTGAATCAGGCCGGTGCATTCCGTAGCCGAGGCCGCATTGGTCAGCTCAAACGCCGGCCTGCCGTCCTTATCCTCCCACTCTGCCGCACCGACAACCGGGTGTTTTTCTTTCATTTCCTGTTTCTTTTCCATCTCTTTAGAACCTTTCTGATTGGATTACTCTTTCGATTCTAGTATGAGATTTTTCTCGCATTTTATTCTCTTATAAGAAATGATATAAAATGTCAAAGCAGTAATAAGGACATCGCAGCGCCGCTTATTCGCAAAGCTTAACCGGCACCTGTCCTACCGCAAAGATTTCCTCCGGCGTGACATGGCACTCCAGCGCCAGAATCCGAACCCCCACCCTCTGCGCACGCAGCAGCGCCTCGGCAAAAGCCGGATGGGTTTTTCGGTTGGGGGTAAAGTACCGTACATTCTCCATTTGAATCACAAAGACCGCCCAGGCTTCAAAGCCTTTTTCTACACAGTTGCAAAGCTCCTCCAAATGCTTGATTCCCCGCTCTGTCGGCGCATCCGGAAACAGAACCACGCCGTCCTCCTCCAGCGTAACACCCTTGATTTCGGCAAAAATTCTGCGTTCCTCCGCCTCCAGATAGAAGTCCAGTCGGGATGCGCCATAGCGCTGTTCCCCCTTAATCAGAGTCAACCCCGACACGCCGCCCTCCCTTGCCCACTGGGCAAAAACTCCGTTGGGGATCTGACTGTCCATGTTGATCAGCCGCATTCCTTTTTCCACCGAAATCAAATCATACCGCGTCTTGCGGTCGGGGTTTGCCGCCCGCTGAACATAGACCACTGCGCCGGGAATCAGCAGCTCTCTGCAGCGTCCTGTATTTTTCACATGACAGACCTCTGTTTTCCCGTCTAACTCAATATGGGCAATAAAACGGTTCGGACGATCTATAAAGATTCCTTTTTGGATTCGCTCATAACGCACGGTATCTCATCCTTTCCAAGTCCCAGTTCCCGGGCGGCAATCTCTGCCGCACAAGCCACCAGACAGGAACAGGGACGCTTTTGATAATAGGCATGACTGCGTTTTTCCGGCACAGAACCATCCGCACCGCCGGACAGTCCCAACAGGTCCCGGCAGACAATCGAACCGTTCTCCGCCCGAAAAGCCTCTGCCATCCGCTGGATTCGGGCATAGTGCTCCCTTTTTCCATCATAGTCACCGGGATCACTGTAACCCTTCAGCAGTCCCGCCACCATAAACATTCCGCTGACGGCACCGCAGACCTCCCGCAGACGGCCCATACCGCCGCCAAAGGAGGATGCCAGCCGCAACAATGATTCGGGATCGGCCCCCGTTTCTTCTGCAAATGTCAGCACAACCGCCTGGGCACAGTTGTAACCCTGACGAAACAAATTTTCTGCCTTTTCTCCGTAATTCATTTCTATCATCCCCTTCCAAAAAGTAAAGGGGTACGGTTTTGACCGCACCCTTTGCAATCATCATTTCTTATAAAATCAAAGACTGATAAGGATTGCTGCTTACACGATCCTCATAGTATTCGATTTCATCGAGCCGCCGAAACTCATAGCCTTGACCCTTGAGATATTCAATAATTGCGGGCAATGCCTCTGCTGTTGATTTTTTTGCAGCCGCATCATGCATCAGCACCACAATATGGTCTTTGGTGGCAGTTGCCTGCATTCTGGATAAGAGCTGATCCGCCGTACGGCTGTTGCTCTCCGCATCGCCGTTTAACGCATTCCAGTCGGCATAGTAATAGCCGTTTTGCCGCAGCAGCTCTTTATACTGCTGTTTCTGCTCCGCATGATCGCCGGCGTTATAGCCGCCGCCCGGAAACCGCATCAGCTTAAAGGGCTTTTTCCCGATGGTCTGCTCAATCAGTCCCTCGGTCTTTTGAACCTCTCCCAAAAAGCTCTCACCGGTGGCATACAGTGCTTCATAATCATGGCTATAGGTATGGTTTGCCAAAAGATGGCCTTCGTCGAAAGTGCGCCTTGCAAGCTCCGGGCTTTGCTCAATCATCTTACCCAGCATAAAAAAGGTAGCCTTGACATCATATTGCTTTAACACATCTAGAATCAAAGGAGTTACCGCCTGGGTAGGGCCGTCGTCAAAGGTAAGGTAACACACCTTTTTCTCTGCATCGCCTTGCGCCTCCTCCGCCAGCTTGACCAGATCATTTTGCTCCGATGCCGGCGGGAGATTGGGTTCTTTCTCCGGCGTCTGTTGTACCAAAGCCGTCTCCGGTTCCGCAGGTTCCCGGCGGCCGCCCTTTACCGCAGATACCGTGACTCCCACAATAACCGCAATCAGCGCCACGCACAGCACGCAAAACAAACCAAACCGAGCTCCCTTGATTTTAATCCGCATCGCATGTCTGCTTCGGTTTTTCCGATTCTTACGGATAGGTTCCGGCCTTCTTGGCATTCTTTGAATCATAAAGCTCTCTCCTTTAAAATGGATCCTTCGTCATACTGTGACGAATCTAGCCTTATTATACCCATTTCCGGACAAAAGTCAAGGGGCTATTCTCAATCTTATAGAAATATGATCCATATTCTAAAATAAAGACGGGAGCGGCATGGCTCCCGTCTTTGTTGATTATGATTCCAATAATTTTTCGTACAGTTCGCTGTATTGCTCCGCAGAGGAACCCCAGGAAAAATCCATCTTCATCGCCCGCTTCATCAGCGGAACCCAGGTCTCCTTCTGTGCGAAGAATTTAAGCGCCAGGCGCAAGGTATAGAGCATATCATGCGCACGGTAAGGCCAAAAGCTAAAACCGTTGCCCTCGCCGGTAAATTCGTTAAAGGGCTGTACGGTATCCTTTAAACCGCCGGTCTCCCGCACAAGCGGGATGGTTCCGTAGGTCATGGCAATCATCTGGCTCAGGCCGCAGGGTTCAAACATAGATGGCATCAGTAAAATATCCGAAGCCGCATAAATTTTATGTGCCATCTCATCGCTAAAAGTGATATTAGCCGACAACTTATCCGGATGGAACCACGCATTTTGACGAAACATTTCTTCATACTTGGCCTCACCGGTACCCAGTACTACCAGTTGAATATCCATGTCCATCAGCTCACCCATAGCCTGGGCGATTATATCAAAGCCTTTTTGATCTACTAGCCGGGAAACAATCCCGATCATGGCCTTCTCACCGTCTTGCGGAAGCCCCAACCGCTTTTGAAGCTCAATTTTGTTTTCCTTTTTCTTACTCACCAAATTTCGTAAATCATAGTTGACAAAAATTTTCGGGTCGGTCTTGGGATTATAAGTCTCTGTGTCGATTCCGTTGAGAATGCCAAACAAAGACTGAGACCGTGCGGCAAGCAAGCCATCCAGCCGTTCACCACCCGTTGGGGTTTTAATCTCCTCGGCATAGGTGGGGCTGACCGTCGTCACATAGTCAGAATACACAATGCCGCCCTTTAACAGATTGGCACAGCCGTGAAACTCCAGCTTATCTCCGGTAAAAAAGCTTTGCTCCAGAGAGAAGAAATCCGCCACAATATCCATAGAGTAGATTCCCTGATAACGCAGATTATGAATGGTGAACATGGTCTTAATGCCCCGGTAAAAGTCATCGCGCACAAAGTAGGCATTGAGCAATACCGGTACCATTCCCGTCTGCCAGTCGTGGCAATGCAGAATCTCGGGTTTAAAATCCAGATGCCGAAGAATCTCCAGGCAGGCCTTGTCAAAAAAGGCAAATCGCTCTAAGTCATTCCATTTATAGAGGTAAACATCACCGAAATAGTACTCGTTATCAATAAAGTAATAGGTT
>CATVQN010000035.1 GCA_958346135.1 uncultured Eubacteriales bacterium
TATGACTATGACTTTGCAGCTGAATCGTACCATAGCTATGGTTTTTTTCAAAACGGTACTGCCGTGTGCCAGGGATATGCCCAGACCTTTTATTATATCACAAAGCAGCTGGGTTATGAAGTGAATTTTGCTATGTACACCGATCCCAAACATAACGAAAACAACCATATGTGGAATTATATTAAAGTAGACGGCAGCTGGTATCATCTGGACGCTACTTGGGATGATCCCGACAACGCTGACAATACCCCTTTTCACACCTATTTTTTGGTTTCTGACTCTCTGATGGAAGTAGCCGCCGCTGATGGAGGCCATGGCTTTTCATCCGAATGGTCCTCCCATACCAAAGACGGAAAACCTATTGCATGCAACAATACCAGATTTGAAACAGGGTATCTGTTTAACTTTCCCAATCCTGTATCGATTGTCCGGGAAGGAGACCGAATCGGCTTTTATATGAGCGGTTATTTTTTCTGCTCAGACAGTCTGTATACGGGGAATCTCTTTGCCAGCAAGCCGGTGGAAAACAAAATCTATTATTTCTATCTGACAGATTCCGTTCCCGCTTCGGTCACCGTTCGCACTGCCTATATGAACCAAAGAGGCGTCATGGGGAAAATGACGCAAACCGTAAAGACAAACAGTAAAAATTTTACCATCTACTCCCTTTCTCTGGGCACTGCGCCGGCAAAGTACCCCAAGACTGTTCTTTATTTCTGGGATACTGACACCTTAGAGCCCTGCGGACAGCGCGTTCTTGCAAACTGACCGGCATCGGAAAAAAGGCTTGCACATAGCGTCCAAGGATGCTATAATAAGTAGATTATATGATATGATTGGATATTCACAAAGGAAGATAGAGAGGAGCGATTTTGTGGCTAAAGAGCTTTCAAAGACCTATGACCCAAAGCAGGTCGAGGAACGTATTTATCAAAATTGGGTAGACAAAGGGTATTTTCACACGGAGATTGACCGAAGCAAAAAACCCTTTACCATTGTCATTCCACCTCCCAATGTTACCGGCCAGCTGCACATGGGTCACGCATTGGACGAGACCTTTCAGGATATTATTATTCGGGCAAAGCGGATGCAGGGCTATGCGGCGCTGTGGATTCCCGGCACAGATCATGCCGGTATTGCCACTCAGATCAAGGTGGAAGAGGATCTTCGGGTCAACGAGGGGCTGACCCGCTATGACCTGGGACGTGAAGAATTTTTGAAACGGGTCTGGGCCTGGAAGGAGAAGTTCGGCAGCCGTATCATCAACCAATTGAAAAAGATCGGCTGTTCCTGTGATTGGGAACGGCAGCGGTTTACCATGGACGAAGGCTGCAGCAAGGCTGTGAAGGAGGTCTTTGTCAACCTCTACAACAAAGGACTCATCTATCAGGGAAACCGGATCATTAACTGGTGTCCCAGCTGTGCCACGGCGCTCTCCGATGCTGAGGTGGAGTATGCGGAGCAGGATGGCTTTTTCTGGCATATTAAATATCCCATCAAGGACAGTGACGGATATGTGGAAATTGCCACCACCCGACCGGAGACTCTGCTGGGAGATACTGCCGTTGCGGTAAATCCCAATGACGAACGCTACGCTGACCTGGTTGGTAAAACCCTGATTCTTCCCTTGGTAGGTCGGGAGATTCCGGTTATTGCAGACGATTATGTAGACATGGAATTCGGAACCGGCTGCGTAAAGATTACGCCGGCGCACGACCCCAACGATTTTGAAGTGGGACTTCGGCATAATCTGGAACAAATCAAGGTTCTAAACGATGACGCCACCATCAACAGCTATGGCGGAAAGTATCAGGGCATGGATCGCTATGATGCAAGAGCCGCCATTGTAAAGGACTTAGACGATGCAGGCTTTCTGGTTAAAGTGGTACCGCACGCACACAACGTGGGACAATGCTATCGCTGCGGCACTACAGTGGAACCCATCACCTCTAAGCAGTGGTTTGTAAAAATGGAGCCTCTGGCAAAGCCGGCCGTTGATGCTGTCACAAATGGTGACACGAAATTTGTGCCGGAACGGTTCTCTAAGACCTATATTCACTGGATGGAAAACGTTCATGACTGGTGTATCTCCCGGCAGTTATGGTGGGGACATCGGATTCCTGCTTACTATTGCCAGGACTGCGGAGAAACAGTCATCTCCAAAGAAGATGTCACCGTATGTCCCAAGTGCGGCGGCAAGATGAAACAGGACGAGGATGTGCTGGATACCTGGTTCAGCTCTGCCCTCTGGCCCTTCTCCACTCTGGGCTGGCCGGACAAAACCGAGGATTTGGATTTCTTCTATCCCACCGATACCTTAGTGACCGGCTACGATATTATTTTCTTCTGGGTTGCGAGGATGATGTTCTCCGGTCTGGAGCACACGGGTCAGGTTCCTTTTAAGCATGTGTATCTCCATGGTCTGGTACGGGATTCTCAGGGACGGAAGATGAGTAAATCCCTGGGCAACGGGATTGATCCCATAGAAATCATTGATCAGTACGGCGCAGATGCGCTGCGGTTTACTCTGGCCACCGGAAACTCTCCCGGAAACGATATGCGTTTTTATATGGAACGAGTAGAAGCAAGCCGGAACTTTGCCAATAAAATTTGGAACGCCTCTCGGTTTGTTCTGATGAATCTGCATATTGACAGCTGTGTTCTGCCCTCCATGGACAAGCTGCAGCTGGAGGATCGCTGGATTCTTCACGCCTATAACGAACTGGTCAAAGAGGTAACCGAAAACTTAGACAAATACGAGCTGGGCATTGCGGTGTCCAAGCTATATGACTTTATCTGGGACAGCTTCTGCGACTGGTATATTGAGCTGGTAAAGCCCCGGTTCTTTGAAGAGGGGGAGAGCAATTTAACAGCGCAAATGGTGCTGACCTATGTGCTCTCAAATACCTTAAAGCTGCTGCATCCCTTCATGCCCTTTATCACCGAGGAAATCTGGCAGGCACTGCCTCATGAGGGCGAGAGCATTATGATCTCCGCCTTCCCGGTTTATGACGAGGCCTTAAAAGATGAAGCTGCCAAGACAGAAATGCAGATGATTATGGAATCCATTAAGGGAATCCGCAATATACGAAATGAGATGAATGTTCCGCCCTCAAAGAAGTGTACGCTGTACATTGTAACCGACAAGGCGGAAACGTTCCAAAAGGGAGTTGCTTTTTACACCAAACTTGCATCAGCGGATCAGGTGCTGATTCAGGCAGATAAATCCGGGGTTCCGGAAAATACCGTTTCGGTTGCGGCACCGGGAGCTGAGCTTTTACTGCCCATGGATCAGCTGGTGGATAAAGAGAAAGAGCTCGCCCGGCTCACCAAGGAAAAGCTACGCTTAGAGGGTGAGATCAAGCGTGTCGAGGGCAAGCTCGGCAACAAGGGATTTCTCGAAAAAGCACCGGCGGCTCTGGTGGAAGAGGAGCGCAAAAAAGGTGAAAAGTATCAAGCCATGCTGCAAACGGTTTTAGCCGGTATTGCAAAACTGTCTGTCTGAAGGGGTTGGAGCTTAAAATGAGAGAGATTTCAGTCAATCAGATTACCGACACCATCAAAGAGATGTGTATAGATGCTAACTGTAATTTAAACTGTGACATTTTTACTGCACTTAAACAGGGCCTCTGCCTGGAGGAAAGTTCTATTGCCAAGACCATGCTCAGCGATATTTTAGAGAATGCGAAAATTGCCAAAGAAGAACAAATGCCGATCTGCCAGGATACCGGCATGGCGGTATTCTTTATTCGGCTGGGGCAGGAGGTGCACATTTGCGGCGGTCTGCTGGAGGACGCTGTAAACGAAGGCGTCCGCCTTGGCTATCGAGAGGGTTATCTGCGAAAATCGGTAGTAGCCGACCCGGTACGCCGGGGCAATACCGGAGATAACACACCGGCAGTCATTCATCTTTCTTTGACTGCCGGCGATAAAATAGAAATTACCCTGGCACCCAAAGGCTTTGGCAGCGAGAATATGAGTGCGATTAAGATGTGCAAGCCCTCTGAAGGGTTGGACGGAATTATCGATTTTGTAGTAGATACCGTAAATCGTGCCGGCGGCAATCCCTGTCCGCCTCTGGTGGTGGGCGTCGGCATCGGCGGCACCTTTGAAAAATGCGCCGAACTTGCTAAATCCGCCCTGCTGCGGGATGTGGATTCTGAAAATCCGGATCCCTATTATGCAGCGCTGGAAAAAACGCTGCTTACAAAAATCAACGCTTTGGACATTGGCCCCCAGGGCTTTGGCGGCAAAACCACTGCACTTGGCGTAAACGTGGAGACCTTCCCCACTCATATCGCAGGAATGCCCTGTGCCGTAAATATAAACTGTCATGTAACCCGACATACCACACGGATAATATAAAAAAGGAAAATTTTCTTTTTGCATTGTCATTTGCTTTTGCAATTTCCTTTGTAATAAATTTCGGTCGACTTTTGCATACAAAATTAAAAGGGCTCTTATGCTTTCGCATAAGAGCCACTTTTTCTTTTATCAGCCCGGAAGCTGTTCGGATAAAGTAACCTGAACCGTCACTGTCTGACCGGTTGAATACTTATATACCTCAAGCTTTAACTGGTCACCGGGTTTATGCTGATCCTTAATCTTGTTGAGTTCTTCGCCGGTGGTTACCGCCTGATCATCTACCGCCTTAATAATGTCGCCCTGCTGCAAGCCTGCCGCTTTAGCCGAATCACTGTTTACACTCATAACCTGGACACCCTGCGGCCAGGAGTATGCCTGGGACATATACTGGGTTACGTCACGGGTGGAAATGCCGATAACCGGACGCCCCTTTACATAACCGTATTCCAGCAAGTCAGAGATAATAGGATTGGCTTCGGAGATTGGGATAGCAAAGCTCATACCCTCAACACCCGAGGACGCCACCTTAACCGAGTTAATACCGATCACCTCACCGTGGGAGTTAATCAATGCACCGCCGGAGTTACCGGAATTGATGGCCGCATCAGTCTGAATCAGGTTCATGGTTCGGTTGTTGACGGTAATGCTTCTGTTTACCGCACTGACAATACCCTGGGTTACACTTCCGAAGAACTCAAGGCCCATGGGGTTACCGATGGCAACCACTCTTTCGCCCACCTCAAGGGCTGTGGAATCGCCCAGCTTTGCAACCGTCAATTCTTCCTTCGGTTCAATCTTAATCACAGCAAGGTCGGTCTGCTCATCCGTACCTACCACCTTTGCGTCGTAGTCGGCACCGGTGTTCAGCGTAACCTTAACGGAGCTTGCGCCCTCAACCACATGGTTATTGGTGGCAATATATCCGTCTGCACTTAAGATAATACCGGAGCCCTGTGCACTGGACTGGCTGACACCGCCAAAAATGCTCATCTGTCCCTCAACAATACTGGTAATACCGACAACAGCCGGACCCACCGCCTTAGCAATCTCGGTGGTCGTCATCTCACCGGCAGTATTGGCAGTCTCCGACGCAGAATAATGACTGCTGTTGCTGCCGTTTTTGAGGTTATCCACCAGCTCCTGCTTGGAGGCCACCTGCTGATTGCCTTCGCTGGTGCTGCGGCCCAGCATAAATGCGCCGCCAAACAACGCCAGGTTTAAAACCGTCAGAGAAACCATGGCTGCGATAAAACGCTTATTGTGGTTTTCCTTTTTCTCCTTCCGCACATTCTCAGTATAAAGAGGATTGCTATTGACCTTTCCGGGTACATAGTTCTGAGGCTGTGCGCCGCCGGACAAGTCAATCTTTACCGTATTGTGAGTTTCCTCCGGATAGGGGTCGCTTTCTGCCGCTCTGCTGCGATCCCAGTCTGCATCCTGCCACGAACATTCCTGCGGCTCCGGATTCTGCACAACATTTCTTGCTGCCTGCTCGGTTTCAGATTCTGTATCATGATGATAGTTTTCATTAAAATCCTGCATATTGATTCCTCCTTCGGAACACACTCCCGTGTTCCCTTAACTTGATTTTATTATATCTCCCAGTTATGACAAATCTATGAATAATCTGTAAAAGAAGGGTTAAACCTGAAAATCTCCTGTTTCAGCAAAGTCTAACTTTCCGGCAAAGCTTCTGTCCAGTTTTCTTCCCGTTTCTGCGGTGCCTTACCCTTATCCAGGGAGAATGTGAACTCTGCAAATTCACCCTCAACACTATTTACCTTAATATTTTTTCCGTGGGCTCTGATAATGCTCTTCACCAAATAAAGTCCAATGCCCGTTCCTTCCTTGTTGATACTGCGGGATTTATCCACCTTATAAAGCCGCTCAAAAATCATCTGCTGCTGCTCCTTAGGAATTCCGCAGCCGGTATTTCGCACCGAAACAAACACCTCTTGCTGCCGTGTAGTGACCGTAACCGCAATCTCACCGCCAAGGTTGGTAAACTTCACGGCATTATCCAAAAGATTGGTCAGCACTCGCTTGATACTGTCTGAATCCGCAAACACATAACAACTGTCCGTATCAAAATTCAGCACCACGTTAATTTGCTGCTCCTGCAGACGCTGCTCCAGTCCGATGATGGTCAAACGAATGGCTTCATTGATATCAAAATTCGACTTGTTCATCACCATCTTATCCGACTGCATCCTGCTGATATCCAAGAAGGTATTAACCAATCTGGAAAGCCGCGTCACTTCATCATAGACAATCCTTAAATACTTCTTCTGACGGTCGGCAGGGATCGTGTCGTCCAGAATCCCATAAACAAAGCCGCTGATGGTGGTCATAGGCGTCCGAAGCTCATGTGACACATCTGAAATAAAGGATTTTCTAATATCCTCCACCTTTTCCAGTTCAAACGCCATGTTATTAAAGGTCTCGGCCAGTTCTGCAATCTCGTCAATATCCGACTTGGTGGCAATCTCACCCACTCGGGCATTCAGATGTCCCTGGGCAAAGGCCTTTGCACTGTCCCGAATACTTTTAATCGGCATGGAAAACCGTTTCGCCAGCATATAGGACAGCAAAAAAGAAACAATAATCACCACAATCGCAGAAGAAAAAAGAATCCGCAGCAGTGCATGGTTCATCTTCTGCTGTTCGGGAATGGGCATACTGATAAAGACCGCCCCTACGGCACTGCCACCGGGACTCATGACCGGAACCTGCAGGGTAAACATCGTTTCAGAAAAAATACCGCCTAATGTTCCGATAATAGAATTACGCTGACCGGAAAGTACCGCCTTGCTATATTCGTTAGGAATGAAGGCAGGTGTGTTTTCCGCAAATCCGCTGTCTGAGGTATTAACCAAAACTCCGCCTTGATCGTTTATCACCATAATGTGACTATGGCTGCTGCGGGAAAACCCGCTGAGAATCCCCCGCAGGCTCTCCACACTGATATTGTTTTGAATCAGAGCAACAATAGAATCCGCATTCTTTCCCAGGGTCTCTTCGCTCTGCCGCGAGATATAATTCGTTACCAGCACGGTCTGCATCGAACCTAAAATCACAACGCAAACCAAAACGGATATGACATTGATGAAAAAGATTCTGGAAAAAATCGTTTTTCCAAAGAGTGCATGCATACCTTAGACCTCCTGTATTCTCCCGCCTATTCTGCTTCGAATTTATAGCCGACGCCCCAAACCGTCTTTAAATGCCAACTATGTTCACCGGTTTCTATTTTCTCCCGGATTCTTTTGATATGCACATCCACCGTTCTGGAATCTCCAAAAAATTCATAGCCCCAAATCTCATCCAAAAGCTGATCCCGGGTGAAAACCTTATTGGTGTTTTTCGCCAGGAAATGCAGAAGCTCAAACTCCTTCGGCGGCATCTCAATCTTCTTATCTCCTAAGTATATTTCGTAGGTGGACGGATTGATTCGCAGTCCGTTAAACCGCAGCTCACCATCCTGGTTCTCTTCCTCGGCACTCTGATTTACTGTCCGACGCAGTACCGCTTTCATCCTGGCAATCAGCTCCTTGGGCTCAAACGGCTTTACAATATAGTCATCGGCACCTAGCTCCAATCCCAAAACCTTGTCAAAGGTCTCACCCTTGGCGGTCAACATAATAATCGGCGTGTTATTGATTGCCCGAATCTCCCGGCAAACCTGCCAGCCGTCCTTCACCGGAAGCATAATATCCAATAACACCATATCCGGCGCACTGCTCATAAATTTTTCCATGGCCTGCTGTCCGTCGGTGGCAATCACCGCCCGGTACCCTTCTTTTTCAACGTAAAGCCGGATCAGTTCGCAGATATTGACCTCATCATCTACAATCAAAACCGTTTTTGGGTTATTATTCATCACTTTTCCCCCTTTTTCTTTGGCATGATATATATTGAAATAATTTTATTC
>CATVQN010000036.1 GCA_958346135.1 uncultured Eubacteriales bacterium
ATCCTCTGCCGAATAGATTCCCAAGGCATTTGCGTTGAGCAGAAAGGCATCTTCTCCGTTTTGAGAAATAAATTCGTCAATCTTGGCGATATTATCTTCTACATCCGCATCGTCAAACGTAACGCCATGCCGGGACGCAAACTGTATCAGCAGTTTTTCCGTCATGACGGCATTTAAGGCATCGTCAATGATTTCATCCCGAAGCGGCTTGCCCGAAGACGCCATCTTAGACCAGTCGAAGTTTTCAATATCGGCATTTTCCTTTGCGGCCTTTAGCATAGCGGCATTGTAAACGTAATAGCCAAATTCGCCGGCGGCGATATCCTCCCCGTCAACTGACGCAAGCACCGTACCGGGCGCAAGCTCTGCCGCAGCATTCTCTGTCTGTGTCGGGTTGGTTTCCTGGTTCTGATTCTTACAGCTCGCAAGACAAGTCAGGCACAAGACCGTAGCAACGGACAAAATCATCATATTTTTCAGTTTCATATTTTAACCTCAATTCGAAAAATTTTTTTGATATAGTTATAACAAAAATATCTCCAAAAGTCAAGCGTATATCCTAGGGAAACGCTGATTATATAACGCCGTTTTCCTAGATTTTTCAAAGAAAAACGCCCCCGCCGCAAATGCGGCAAAGGGGCATATTCACTCATTCTTAGTACATTCCGCCGCCTGCACCGGCCATTGCAGCCGATGCCGCCGCATCTGCCGCAGGATCCGGCTTGTCCGCAACAATACTCTCGGTGGTCAGAATCATGGACGCAATACTTGATGCATTCTCCAGAGCAGACCGTGTAACCTTAGTAGGATCTACAATACCGCCCTTAATCATATCCATATATTCTCCAGCCAGCGCATTGTAGCCGATACCGGTTTCACTCGCCTTGATTTTGTCAACCACAACACTGCCCTCAACGCCGGCATTAAATGCGATCTGGCGAACCGGTTCTTCCAGCGCACGCAGAACAATCTGTACACCGGTCTTTTCGTCGCCGTCACAGGTATCAAGCAGCGCTTCTACTGCCGGAATTGCATTGATAAATGCAGTACCGCCGCCGGCAACAATACCTTCCTCTACTGCGGCACGGGTTGCGGCAAGCGCATCCTCGATTCTCAGCTTCTGCTCCTTCATTTCAACCTCGGTTGCAGCACCTACTTTAATGACTGCAACACCGCCGGCCAGCTTTGCCAGACGCTCCATCAGCTTCTCTTTGTCAAACTCAGAAGAGGTCTCTTCAATCTGCGCACGGATATTGGCAACCCGCTTTGCGATTTCTTCCTTGTCGCCCATACCGTCTACAATGATGGTGTTCTCCTTCTGTACCTTTACCTGACGGGCACGACCCAACTGATCGATAGTCGTATCCTTCAGATCCAGACCGACGTCCTCGGAAATTACCTGGCCGCCGGTTAAAATGGCAATATCGGTAAGCATCTCTTTTCTTCTGTCACCAAAGCCCGGTGCCTTTACGGCAACACAGGTGAAGGTACCACGCAGTTTATTGACAACCAAGGTAGAAAGCGCTTCGCCTTCCACATCCTCTGCGATAATCAAAAGTTTCTTGCCGGACTGTACGATTTGCTCCAAAAGCGGGAGAATTTCCTGGATATTGGAAATCTTCTTATCCGTAATGAGGATATAAGCATCATCGAGTACCGCTTCCATCTTATCGGTATCGGTTACCATATAAGGTGCGATATAGCCGCGGTCAAACTGCATTCCCTCTACAACCTCGGAATAGGTTTCAGCAGTCTTGGACTCCTCTACCGTAATAACACCGTCATTGGTTACCTTTTCCATTGCATCCGCAATCAAGGTACCAACGCTTTCGCTTGCGGCAGAAACCGAGGCAACCCGTGCAATGTCATCCTTGCCGCTGACTTTCTTGCTTCCGTCTATAATTTCCTTTACGGCAGCGTCTACCGCTTTTGCCATACCCTTACGAACAATCATGGGATTGGCACCGGCAGCTACGTTCTTCATACCCTCGCGCACTAAGGCTTGTGCCAGCAAGGTTGCGGTCGTTGTACCGTCGCCTGCGATGTCGTTTGTCTTGGTAGCAACCTCTTTGACCAGCTGAGCGCCCATATTTTCAAAGGGATCCTCCAGCTCGATTTCCTTTGCGATGGTAACACCGTCATTGGTAATCAGCGGTGCGCCGTATTTTTTGTCAAGAACCACATTTCTTCCCTTGGGACCCAAGGTTACTTTTACTGCATCTGCCAGCTGATTTACGCCGCTCTCCAGCGCATGTCTGGCTTCTTCACCAAATAAAATCTGCTTTGCCATTTTATATTACCTCCAAATTAAGATTAGTCTACCTTTGCTAAAATATCGCTTTGCTTTAAGATGGTGTACTCCACGCCGTCCAGCTTAACCTCGGTGCCGGCATACTTGCTCATCAGCACTCTGTCGCCTACCGCAAGCTCCATATTGACTTCCTTGCCGTCTACAACGCCGCCGGGGCCAACTGCAACAACCTCAGCCACCTGGGGCTTTTCTTTGGCAGAGCCTGCCAAAATAATACCGCTTTTGGTGGTTTCCTCCGCTTCCAGCATCTTGATGACTACTCTGTCAGCCAATGGTTTGATATTCATAATAGGACCTCCTCACAGGTTTTAATTTTCTTCCTTGTTAGCACTCTACCTCTTTGAGTGCTAACATGTGTATAATACTCAAAATAAATGCAGAAATCAAACCTGATTATTCGCAAATACAAACGGTTATCAAAGATTATTTTAGATTATCTCATAAATATGCAAATTTTCTACCTTTTTCCTTTTTTTCTAATTTAGTCATGAAGAACAAACAAAGCGGACAGGGGTCTATCGTTTATAGGTAAATTGTATGAATGTCCCACTTTATTGCCTAGGAAACAGAGCGGTTTCTCATAAGCAGCTTGCGCAGCAAATCCAGCGGAATAATGGTGATTGCAAGGGAGAGGATAAGCATCCATTCCGAAAAGACAAGGCCGGCTGTGCGGAGAAGGGCACCGCCGTAGTAGGTCATTAAAACCTGCGTTGTGCCAATGCCCAGCATCACAATCAAAAACTGTTTATTCAGCGCCAGGTTCTCCAAAAGGTCAATGCTGTCTGTACGGGCGTTAAAAGCGTTAAAAATACAGATAAAAATGAAAAAGGTAAAATAACCCGTATAGAAATAGATGTCATTTTCTCCCGGACGAAAGCATTGCCGGATGCTGGGAGAGATGAAAAAGAGAAGACTCAGGGCGCAAATATATAATCCGTTCCAAATAATAGAACTCCACATTTTGGAATCCAAGATTTCCTCCTCCCGCCGCTTGGAATGTTCTAAGAGATACCGTTTCAGCGCCGGCTCGCCGCCAAATGCAATGGCCGCAAGGCTGTCAATCATCAGGTTGGTCCAGATCATCTGAGAGATATCCAAAGGCTTTTCCACCCCTACAATGGGGCCTAAAATCGAAATGGTCACCGCCGCCACATTGATGGTGAGCTGAAACTGGATAAACCGCTTGATACTTTTATAGATGGTTCTGCCGTAGAGGACCGCATTGCGAATCGAAAGAAAATTATCGTCCAGAATCACAATATCCCCGGCCTCCTTGGCTACGTCGGAGCCGGAGCCCATGGCAAAGCCCACGTCCGCACGCTTGAGCGCCGGGGCGTCATTGACGCCGTCGCCGGTCATGCCCACCACCAGATTGAGCTCCTGGGCAATCCGCACCAGCCGGCTTTTATCGGTAGGCAGTGCACGAGCAATGACTCTAAGCTTTGGAAACAGCGATTTCAGCTCCTGATCGCTCATGGCATTTAATTCTCGAGAAGTCAATACCAGTTGATCCTTCTCGGTGTAAAGCCCGGCGTCCTTGGCGATGGCAACGGCGGTTTCGCGCCGGTCTCCGGTGATCATGACAACCTGGATTCCGGCACGCTGCACCTCCTCTATGGCGGCTCTGGCCTCCCGGCGCACCTCATCACGAATGGCAACCAAGCCCACTAAAACCATCTCCTTGGGCAGGCTCTCACCCTGGAGCGGTTTTTCCGATGCGGTCAGTGCCAGAATCCGAATGGCACGGCTTGCCAGACGGTCAATTTCCCGCTCCAGTCTGCCCATGTCCGTTAAGGGAACCAAAACGCCGTCTTTGTTGTAATATTCCTTGCATCTGGGCAGCAAAAGCTCCGGCGCCCCCTTAAAGAAGGACAAATTGCAGGCGCCTTTGACCTGAGCGGCCGAAAATTTGTTGTCCGAGCGGAAGGGAATATCCATGACTACATCGATTCCCTCCATAGATACAAATCTGGGGCCCACAAACCGAAGCAGCGCCTTTTCCGTGGCGTTGCCGCCGATGATTTTTTTACCGGAGAATTTTGCAGACGCATTGGCCAAGACGGAGCGGCCGGTGATCTGTTTTAAGCCGTCCGGTATTTGCGAGAAGCTTTCGTAAGCATTGGCTTCTCCGTCCAGCAGGGAAATGACCTCCAGACAGCCTTTGGTAATGGTTCCCGTCTTATCCGAAAACAGGATATTGATGCTCCCGGAGGTTTCGATACCGATCAGCTTTCGTACCAGCACCTTCGATTTGAGCATTTTTTTCATATTGATGGAGCAGACAATGGCAATCATCAGCGGAAGTCCCTCGGGAACAGCAACCACAATCACAATGATACCGATAATCAGAGCGCTCACTAAATCGGACACAACCTGGGCGGTGTCAGAGAGATATTGCAGCGTTGCCTGGATTTGGAACCCCTGCTCCAAAACTGCTTTTTGCAAAAAGGAAATGACCACCAATAAAATGGCACTGATATAACCGAATTTACTGATGCTTTTGGCAAGGCTCCGAAGCTTTAGGGTCAGAGGGCTGTCGGGAATCTCTGTCTGGGTCTCATGGGTCATTTTTCCGTAAACCGTATGATCGCCCACCGCATCCACACGCATGGTACATTCGCCGGAGCATACCACACTGCCCCGATACAGACTGGTTTGATTCCAAAAATCCACCAGCTGAGATTTTCCGGCCGGGGAATCGGAATCGGCCTGTTTGAGGATTTCCTTGCTCTCGCCGTTGAGCGGAGATTGATCGACCATAATATGCCCGGCGGCAATCCGGCCGTCTGCCGGAATCATATCACCGGTTTGCAGCAGTACCATATCCCCTACTACCAAATCGGAAATGGGAAGCTCTGTGAGCTGGCCGTTACGGTAGACCTTGCACAAAATGCGTGAGGCCTCCTCCTGGAGCTTTTGAAAGGTGTTTTCATTATTAAACTCCGACAGCGCACTGACAAAGGTGGAAATCAAAATGGACAAAAAAATGCCGGTACACTCATGCCAGTCCACCTTGCCGAAAAAAGTAAAAACGATATTGATGCCCAGCGCCACCAGCAAAACAATGATGATAGGATCATCAAATTTACTCCAATAGGTCTGCCAAAAGGTGGTTCTCGGTTTTTCCGAAAGCGCATTGCTTCCCTCTCGTTTTCTAGACTCTTCTGCCTCTTTGGCAGTCAATCCCTGAAACTGTTTCATCATGATACCTCCGCTTTTGTTTTCTGTTATACCTAAACTTATGCGGACAAGGGTTCATTTATTCCGCACCACATGGGTGGCTTTCCATAAAATAAAAGAGAGTACATTTTTTGGCATATACGGGCAGAAACTGCCCTGCTTGCAATAAAGGAGGTTTATCTTGTATGCTGTCGTTATTTCTGATGGCTTTTTCACTCAGTATTGACGCACTGGGCGTCGGCATTGCCTACGGGCTGAAAAAAATCAGAATCCCGCTGTCCTCCGGGATTCTGATGAGCTTTATGTCCTTTTGCTGTGCACTGATTGCAGTCGGAGCGGGAAAGCTGCTCTACACCGTTTTACCGCCCAAAGCCGGCGGCTGGCTCAGCGTGCTGATTCTGGTTTCTATGGGAATCTATATGATCGATACCGCACGAAAGCTGCGGAAAAATCCGGAGGATCAAAGCATCGGACAGCCGTCTCCGTCGGTGCAAAAGCAGATGGTTTTAGAGTTTTTGGGACTTACCATTACCATTATTCAAAACCCGCCAAAGGGTGATTTTGACGATTCCAAGGTCATCGAGCGAAACGAGGCGGTCTATCTCGGCCTTGCCCTTTCTCTGGATTCTTTAGGTGCCGGAATCGGATACAGCATGGGAGCTTCCTCGGTGTTTCTGCTGCCCTTTTGTATCTGCCTGTTTCAGTTTTTGTTTTTAACGCTCGGCACCGGACTCGGAAAGCACATTTCCCGCCTGCATATCCATGAGACGTTCTTCTCCCTTCTGCCGGGCATTATTATGCTACTGCTTGCGGCCTTGCGTATTTTGGGGTCATTTTAAAGGGGCCGCACCGAACCGGTGCGGCCCCTTTAAAGGATATGATATCCATTCTTACAGAGAATCGGATACTTTTTCATAAACCGGTATCTTTTCGGTCGTCACCTCAAACCAGCCGGATGCAACCGGCTCCTTGGTATACCAGTCGCGCCAGCTTCCCTTTGGCAGATACACCTTTCTCGTATCACTCTTTGCCGTCAGCGGCGCAACAATCAGATTACCGCAGAAAATATATTCATCGTCAATCTCGTAGGTCTGTTCGTCATCGGTATAGTCGGCAACCAGCGCACGAACAGGCGGGATTCCGCACCGATGATAATTGTCAAAGGCCTCCTTCAGCATCGGCACCAGCTGTTCCCTGATTTTCAGCAGCTCCCGCACTTCATCCTCACAGTCAAATTCCGCCCACGGTACCCTTTCACAATACCAGGCATTGATCAGGCACTGTACCGAAAATACCGTTGTCTGCAGTCTGCGGAGCAGATCCTTTTTAGACACGGCATCACGCAGCTCCGGCGTCCACAAAATACCGGAAAATCCGCTGTTTACGGTTCCTCGAATAAAATCTTCGTGGTCGTATAAATCACTGTAGAGCACAAATGGGTAGCTTGCCGCAAGCGCCCCGGCATTGCGCACCTCAGACAGTGTTTGTCTGCCCGCAAGCGCTTTCATGATAGTTTGCATATAGAGAATGCCGAACATTTGGTGATACTGTTCTCCGTCCATCCCGCCCGGAAATTCTGCGCAGTCGGGAAAGCTCCAGTCGTTTACAAAATCACTGTCATCGCACTCGTCCAGCTTAAAGCCGTCAATCCCCAGCTCTACAAAATTTTCACGGTGATAGTCGGCAAATTCCTTCTGTGCCTCCTCCATGCTGAAGTCCGGTACAAGTCCCTCCCACACCTCATAATCGCCGCTTAAATCATACATTTTCTGATAAAGGGGTGAGCTTGCGTGAATAAAGGCGTGTTCCCAGAGATTGATGTGAAAGCCGTTATCTATGAGGTGCTTTACAACCTCTCTGTAGTTTTTAAACCGCTCTTGATCCCATACATACGAGCAGGAATAGCTTGACGACTGCCAGCCGGGCTCCAGTCCCATAATATCACACGGCAGGTCATGGCTTCTGAAATAGTCCGCAATCTCTATAATCTGGTCACCGGTGCTTTTTCCGTATGCCCTATAAAATACACCGAGTCCCCATTGCGGGACCTCACAGCCTCCGCCCGAAAACATATTATACTGTGCCACAACATCTAAAATGTTTTTTCCTTCAAATAGGTAAATATCAATTCCTTTGGCAACGGGAATATCCACGCTCATCACCGTGGTTTCCTTGGAATCGGACTTTGCATACAGCTCGCTGACATCGGTAATGACAGCATTATTTTCGTTTGCAACCCGATTTTTTTTCTTGGTATATCCGCAGTGTACCTCCATATGCCGTGCCGTATCAAAATACATGCCGTATCCGTTTGTGGTGACAAAAAACGGAACCGGGGCATGAGAATCTCCTGTATAAGACGCAGGATCTGAGTTGGTTTTCAAACGCAGCTTGTGATTTTTATGATTAAACCCCTTGAGCTGAAGTCCGAAGCCGTAAATCTGCTCTTTTGGTTTGAGCGGAAACTCAATCAAACAGCCACGGTCAGTCAGTTTAAACTGAATGCTGTCAATATCGTATTGCAGCTTTGTCTCCTGATAGTTTAAATTCTTGCAAAAAGCTGTGGGAACCAACTTTTCCGGCGTGCCAAACGTAATTTTTTTCATACCAAATTCTCCTTGTTTCATTTTTCATCCGTTTTTCCTACATATGTACAATACCAT
>CATVQN010000037.1 GCA_958346135.1 uncultured Eubacteriales bacterium
GATATCGTACCTTGACACCCATCTCTTCAAAGTATTCCGTCAGCCGCTCTGCCATTTTTTTTGTCAAAGTGGTCACCAGAACCCTCTCGTCCCGCTTGCTTCGTGCAACAATCTCACCATAGAGATCATCCACCTGTCCGGTGATGGGCCGCACTTCAATCTCCGGATCCAAAAGCCCGGTGGGCCGGATAATCTGCTCCACAATCTGAGAGGACTGCCCCTTTTCAAACTCCGCCGGCGTGGCACTGACAAAGACCGCCTGATTGAGCTTAGCGTAAAACTCGTCGAAGGTCAGCGGCCGGTTATCAAAGGCCGACGGCAGACGAAAGCCGTAGTTCACTAAATTCTCCTTTCGGGAACGGTCACCGGCAAACATGGCCCGCACCTGGGGCAGCGTCACATGGGACTCATCCACAAACAAAAGAAAATCCTTAGGAAGATAATCAATCAAGGTAAAGGGCGGACTTCCCGGTGCCCGGCCGCTGATATGCCGGGAATAATTCTCGATTCCGTTACAGAATCCGGTCTCCCGCATCATTTCAATATCATAGTGCGTCCGCTGTTCCAGCCGCTGTGCCTCCACCAGCTTATTTTCACTGCGCAGCTCGCAGAGCCGCAGCTTTAGCTCTTCTTCGATACTTTCAATGGCTTTCTCACGTTTTTCGGGGGTTGTGACATAGTGAGAAGCAGGATAGATGGCAACGTGCTTGCGCTCTGCAATGATCTCTCCGGTCACCGGATTAAAATCGCAGATTCGATCCACCTCATCGCCGAAAAACTCAATTCGCACTGCATTGGAGGAAGAATCCGAGGGAAAGATGTCCAAAACATCACCGCGCACCCGAAACTTGTTCCGGACAAAATTCATTTCGTTGCGTTCATACTGAATTTCAATCAGCTTGGCAATCACCTCGTCACGATCCTTTTCCATTCCCGGCCGCAGTGATACCACCATATTATTGTAATCAATGGGATCACCAAGTCCGTAAATACAAGAAACACTGGCGACAATAATCACATCTCTGCGCTCAAACAATGCTGCCGTGGCGCTGTGCCGCAGCTTATCAATTTCTTCATTGGTGGACGCATCCTTTTCAATATAGGTGTCAGAATGAGGAATATAGGCCTCAGGCTGGTAATAATCGTAATAGGAAACAAAATACTCCACCGCATTATGAGGGAATATCTCCTTAAATTCGCTGCAAAGCTGTGCAGCGAGGGTCTTGTTATGAGCCAAAACCAAGGTGGGCTTTTGCACCTTTTCAATGACATTTGCCATAGTAAAGGTTTTGCCGCTTCCGGTTACTCCCATCAAGGTTTGAAATTTTTCACCCTTTAAAATTCCGTCAGCGAGCTTTTCTATCGCCTGGGGCTGGTCTCCCGCCGGCTTATACTTGGATACCACCTGAAAATCCATATGCATCACCTCGAAGTTTCTTTTTTTGACATGGATTCATAATTTTTGATTATAGCACAGTCCACCGGGAGATTGCAATAGTTTGCAAAAAGTTTTTACGGAAAATCCTTTCCTGTATTTCCATGGAAAATTTTTCATAGGCTTATATATTGAATAAAAACTGCTCCGGATACTCTGATAGAATTTGTTTAAAATTTTTTTTGAAAAAAACTTGACAAAACACGCATTGCGTGCTATTCTAACCATAAAGGTTTTAGCACTCTATTAAAGCGAGTGCTAACAATGCAAAAAATTATTTTGGAGGAGCTGATACCATGGCCTTAGATGACCGTAAAAAATCAATACTTCGTGCCATTGTGGAAGGTTATATCCAAAATGCGGAACCGGTGGGTTCCAGAAGTATTGCAAAGAACACAGATTTGAATTTAAGTGCTGCTACCATTCGAAACGAGATGGGTGATTTGGAGGAGATGGGCTTTTTAGTACAGCCGCATACCTCTGCCGGTCGGATTCCGTCCAGTCAGGGATTTCGCTTCTATGTTGACAGCCTGATGGAACGTTATCGGATGACAGCTGCTGAAATCCAGCAGATGCGCGGGGCCATGCTCAACAAAATCCGAGAGCTGGATAACATTGTTAAAGATGTTTCGGCGGCTTTTTCCAACATTACCAACCTTCCCACCTTTGGGATGGTTCCCACCATTGAATACGGAGCCATTAAAGCCATTAAGCTGGTTTCTATTGATGAAAAAACCATTATGGTCATTGTCTCGGACAGTTCCGGACTGATAAAAAATAAAATGCTTCGTCTCAGAGAGTCAGTCAGCGATGATTTTCTGACGCAGCTCAATGAGGTTTTCAACGAAAATCTGGTGGGTTATACCCGATCTGAAATCAACCTGGATCATATCATCGAGGTGCTCAACGCCGTTGGCGGAAACCACGAGATTTTAACCTCGGTGCTGGAGCTGGTTCACGAGGCAATTTCAGAAATCGACAAGCGGGAAGTTTACATGGAGGGAAGCACCAACATCCTCCGCTTTCCGGAATATAACGACATCACAAAAATCAAGGAAATTCTTGAATTTTTTGATGATAAAGATAATCTGGGAGCGCTGGTAAAGCGTCTGCCGGATGTCAAAGACGGCGAGGTAAAGGTTTTCATCGGGGATGAAAACGAGCTCCCGCAGCTTAAACACAACAGCGTGGTACTGTCCACCTACAAAGCAGGGCCGAATCTCACCGGCGTCATCGGCGTGATCGGTCCCATGCGCATGAATTATTCTAAGGTGGTATCCGGCGTGGGATTCTTCTCCAAACAACTCGGAGAGGTGCTCAGTGAACGCCTAGAAGGAGGTCCACCTCCGGATGCACCCGGTA
Organism: uncultured Eubacteriales bacterium; assembly: GCA_958346135.1. Lineage (GTDB taxonomy): Bacteria > Bacillota > Clostridia > Monoglobales > Monoglobaceae > Ructibacterium. The sequence continues at coordinate 2,798 of CATVQN010000037.1, forward strand.
TTTCGGACGGCACTCACAAAGGAGATGAAAAACATGAGTAAAAAACAAAAAGAGGAATCGCAGACATCAAAAAAGGAAGAAACTGCTTCTAGCGCTGAGCAAACCACTGAGCAGGAAAATCCGGCGCCGGCACAGGACACAGCAGCCAAGGATGCCGAAAAACCTGTAAAAGAGGAAAAGACACCGCTTGAAAAAGCCGAGGAGACCGTTTCGAATCTAACCGACCGTCTCATGCGGACAGCTGCGGAATTTGATAATTTCAAAAAGCGCTCCGCGCGGGAAAAGGACGAGGTTTACGGCACCGCAGTTTGTGACACTGTTGCAAAATTTCTGCCGGTTCTGGATAATCTGGAACGGGCGGTTAGCGCCGGTGAGGACAGCGGTGATGCGGGCGGTGTTCTGGATGGCGTTAAGATGGTGAAAAAACAATTTGAGGATGCATTGGCGGAGATTGGAGTTTCTCCCATTGAGGCTGTTGGCAGCTCCTTTGATCCGGAAAAACATAACGCCGTTATGACAGCCGAAAGCGACCAGGATGAGAACACTGTTCTGGAAGAATTTATGAAAGGCTATGTCTATAAAGGTAAAATAATCCGGCACTCTATGGTAAAGGTAAGCAGTTAGGCTTTACAGTCTATTTTATATTAAATGATGTAACCAATTTTCTATTTATTGAGAAAGGATGATAAATTATGGGAAAAATTATCGGTATTGACTTGGGAACAACAAACTCTTGTGTGGCGGTAATGGAAGGCGGCGAACCTACTGTTATAACCAATCCGGAAGGCGCCAGAACTACTCCGTCTGTTGTTGCGTTCACCAAAACAGGCGAGCGTCTGGTAGGTCAGGTGGCAAAGCGTCAGGCAATTACCAATCCGGATCGTACCATCAGCTCTATCAAGCGTGATATGGGCACCGACCGCAAGGTAAGCATCGATGACAAGAACTACTCTCCGCAGGAGATTTCGGCCATGATTCTGCAAAAGCTGAAGGCAGACGCAGAGGCATACCTCGGCGAGACAATTTCGCAGGCAGTTATTACCGTGCCCGCTTATTTCAGTGATGCACAGCGTCAGGCAACCAAGGACGCCGGAAAGATTGCAGGCCTTGAGGTACTGCGTATTATCAACGAGCCGACGGCTGCCGCTCTGGCTTATGGTCTTGAAAAGGATTCCGATCAGAAAATCATGGTATACGACCTTGGCGGCGGTACCTTCGATGTTTCTATTTTGGAGATTGGCGACGGCGTATTCGAGGTTCTGGCAACCAGCGGTAATAACCGTTTGGGCGGTGATGACTTTGATGATAAGATTATGAATTATCTGGCAGATGAATTCCAGAAGGAAAACGGCATCGATCTCCGTCAGGACAAGATGGCGCTCCAGAGATTAAAGGAAGCTGCTGAGAAAGCCAAGATTGAACTTTCCGGTGTAACCACCTCGAATGTAAATCTTCCGTTTATCACGGCTGATACTACCGGTCCGAAGCATCTGGATATCACCATTACGCGAGCACAGTTTGATGCACTGACCTCTGACCTGGTAGAAAAGACCATGGAGCCGACCCGCAATGCTCTGCGTGATGCAAACCTGTCCCCCAGTGATATTGATAAAGTTTTACTGGTCGGCGGTTCATCCAGAATCCCGGCTGTACAGGAAGCCGTGCAGAAATTTATCGGCAAAGAACCGCATAAGGGCATCAACCCCGACGAATGTGTTGCCATCGGTGCATCCATCCAGGCCGGTGTTCTCGCCGGTGATGTAGAGGATTTGGTACTTCTCGATGTTACCCCTCTTTCTCTCGGCATTGAAACTATGGGCGGCGTATTTACCAAATTGATTGATCGGAATACCACCATTCCTACCAAAAAGAGTCAGGTATTCTCTACCGCAGCTGACGGACAGACCAGCGTAGAAGTTCATGTTCTCCAGGGCGAGCGGGAAATGGCAGCCTATAACAAGACCTTAGGACGGTTCAGTCTTAATAATATTCCGCCGGCACCCCGGGGTGTTCCGCAGATTGAGGTCACCTTCGATATTGATGCAAACGGTATTGTAAAGGTAACCGCAAAAGACTTGGGTACCGGTCAGCAGCAGGATATCACCATTACCTCCTCCACCAACCTCTCCGATGCCGATATTGAAAAAGCAGTCAAAGAGGCAGAGCAATTCGCTGCAGAGGATAAAAAACGTAAAGAAGAGGTTGACGTTCGGAACAACGCCGACAATATGGTATATCAGACCGAGAAAACCTTGGGTGAAATCGGCGATAAGATTGATGCCTCTGAAAAATCTGCTATTCAAGCAGAGGTAGATAAGCTGAAAGAGCTGCTGAAAGCATCTCCCATCGATGTGGAGGCAGTAAAGAAACAAACAGAGGCTGTTTCCCAGAAATTCTATGCGGTATCCGAGAAGCTCTATGCCGCAGCGCAGCAAGCGCAGCAGGCACAGGGCGGTGCGGCTCCCGGCGGCAATGCACAACAGGGTGCGCCCAATGACAATGTCGTAGATGCAGAATATACCGAGGTAGACGACAACAATAAATAACAGATTCCAGGCAAATTAGGCGGACAGCTTTTGTCCGCCTGTTTGCGGATAAAACGAGGTTATTGCTATGGCAGATAAAAGAGATTATTACGAGGTTCTCGGGGTTGACAAAAATGCCACCCCCGACGAGATAAAAAAAGCCTATCGTAAACTGGCAAAAAAATATCATCCGGACTTGAATCCGGATGATAAAGAAGGCGCTGAACAAAAATTCAAAGAGGCAACCGAAGCCTACGAGGTATTAAGCGACGCCGAAAAAAAGCAAAAGTATGATCAATTTGGTCATGCGGCCTTTGATCCGACCGCCGGCGGTGGCTATGGCGGTGGCGGTTTCGGCGGCTTTGACGGTTTCGATATGGGCGATATTTTCAACAGCTTTTTCGGCGGCGGATTTGGCGGCGGTCAACGCTCCAACGCCAACGCCCCGCAGCGCGGACGGGACATCACCTATAATCTGGATCTGACCTTTGAAGAAGCCTGCTTCGGAGCAGAAAAGGACGTTACTGTCAACCATTTGGAACGCTGTCCCTCCTGTCAAGGCTCCGGTGCGGCAGCCGGAACTTCTCCGGAGACCTGTCCCGCCTGTCACGGAACCGGTCAGGTACGCTCCGTTCAGCGAACAGCCTTTGGAAGCTTTCAGAGCGTTCGTCCCTGTGATTCCTGCGGAGGACGCGGTACCATTATCAAAACCCCCTGTGCCGCCTGTCACGGCGAAGGAAGTGTACGGAAACCCAAAAAGGTTCGGGTAAAAATCCCGGCAGGTATTGATGACGGACAGCAGGTATATGTTCGGGGCGAGGGCGATGCCGGCAGCAAGGGCGGACCCAGCGGAGATCTGATTTTAAATATCCGGGTACGTCGGCACAAACTATTTGTACGGCAGGGCTATGATATACTCTGTGACTACCCGATCTCTTTTGTACAGGCTGCACTTGGTGCAGAGGTGCAGGTGCCCACGGTAGACGGTAAAGTTTCCTATCATATTCCGGAAGGAACCCAACCCAATACGGTTTTTCGGCTCCGTGGCAAGGGCATTCCCAAAATCAACTCCACCCAAAGAGGCGATCAATATGTCACCATCAAGGTGGAAATTCCAAAAGGCTTAAACGAAAAGCAAAAGGATTTGCTCCGGCATTTTGATGAAAATGTGGATGCGTCAAAATATAAACAGAGCAAAACATTCTTTGAAAAAATGCGCGAAATATTTAAATAATGACAGAATCAAAACGCCGACCGTGACGCCGGCGTTTTCGCTGTGTATACATAAAAGAAAGGATCAGTGCTATGGATTGGATTAAAGTTACCATTACGACCACCTCCGCCGGAATCGACCCGGTAAGCGGCAGACTGCTGGAGCTTGGCATTAACGGAATAGAAATTGCGGACAAAGAGGATTTTAAAGAATTTTTGGAGAACAACCGCAAATATTGGGACTATGTGGATGAGGAATTGAAGCGGTTAAAGGATGCAGACACGGTGATTAACCTCTATCTCAGCGACGGCGCTGTCGGCATGGAGCAACTCGCCGCCGTTCGCAGTTCCATGGAAGAATTAAAACAGATGGATACAGATGATCAATACGGCACCCTCAGGGTTTCTACCGACCATGTCAGAGATGAGGATTGGTCGGAAATCTGGAAACAATATTTTCATCCAATTCCGGTAGGAGAAAAGGTGCTGATTCAGCCTGCCTGGGAAAAAACAGATAATCCGGAGCATAGAACCGTATTTACCATCAATCCCGGTATGAGCTTTGGCACCGGCTCGCACCCCAGCACTCGGTTTTGCATTGAGGAAATCGAAAAGCACCTAAAGCCGGGCGATACCGTACTGGATTTGGGTTGTGGATCCGGCATTTTATCCATTATCGCCCTTTTGCTCGGTGCAAAGGACGCCGATGCCATTGATATTGACCCAAACGCAGTGGATGTAGCTTATAGTAACCTTGCGCTGAATCACTTGTCCCGTGACCATTACCATGCGTTTCCGGGTGATATTCTGACGGATTCCTCCCTTCGCGCTAGCCTTGGAACCTATGATTTGGTAATTGCCAACATTGTGGCCGATGTCATCATCGGATTATCTAAGTTTGTACGGCAGTTTATGAAGGAAAACGGAACCTTTATCTGCTCCGGTATTATTTTGGAGCGCTTGGATGAGGTTAAAACTGCGTTATCCGATGCCGGTCTAACGATCGAGGAAGTCCGCAAGGACAATGATTGGGCAGCCATCACCTGCCGATAAGATTTTTTGCGCCTTTTCAAATATATCTTGAAAAGAATGTTAAATTGTGCTACAATAGATACCATAGCTTTGGTGATATGATCCGCAAGAAAGGAGTCCTGCTATGCGCCGTTTTTTTACCGAACCGAAGAACATTTCCGGGAATACTGCACATATCTTAGAGGATGCCGCTCATATTACCCGGGTTCTTCGAATGAAGCTTGGCGATGAGATACTCTTATTTGACGGCACAGGTTTTGAATACACCGCTGTTTTAACGGCACTTGACAGCCATGAATGCCGTGCAGAGATTCGGGAGCGATGCTTTTCCCGGCAGGAGCCAAGCGTACAGATCACCATTTTTCAAGGGATTCCTAAATCCGGGAAGATGGAATCTATTATTCAAAAATCAGTTGAATTAGGAGCGGTTTCTATCGTACCTACTGCCACCGAACGCTGCGTTGCAAAAC
>CATVQN010000038.1 GCA_958346135.1 uncultured Eubacteriales bacterium
GCCACATCCGTAAAACCGCATAAACTCTATACTTTTAGAGTTTTGCACGTGGCTAGCATATCTTGAAAACAGGAGGTGATCCCATGGCAAAGGAGAAAAAGAATCCGGTGATTGCCCGGAATAAAAAGGCCTATCACGACTACTTTGTAGACGAAGAACTGGAAGCGGGACTGGCTCTGACCGGAACCGAAGTAAAATCCATTCGCGCCGGACGGGTCAACCTAAAAGACAGCTATGTCTCCTGCAAGACCGGTGAAGCCATCCTAATCGGCATGCATATCAGTCCCTATGACTTCGGAAATATCTTTAATCACGAACCCATGCGTTCCCGGCGGCTGCTGCTCCACCGCAGAGAGATTAACAAGCTCATCGGCCTGACCCAGCAGCAAGGGTATACTCTGATTCCGCTTTCTCTGTACTTGAAAGGACAGTATGTCAAACTGAAGCTGGGACTTTGCCGAGGAAAAAAGAGCTATGACAAGCGTGCTGCTCTGGCAGAACGGGACGCAAAGCGAAGCATGGATCGTATGCTGAAAGAACGAAATCAATAAGATAAAATTTAACCATAAATCGGAGATGAAACTATGTTACATTTTGAAGTGGATATGTCGGTAGATTACAAAGCTATGGGCTGTGCCGAACCGGCTGAGGCACCAAAGCTTACCGCCTATATTTTAGACGAGGATTACCTCAATGCAACCCAGTGGCAAACCCGGCCGGCTGTGGTCATTTGTCCCGGCGGCGGCTATGGCTTTGTGTCCCCCAGAGAAGCGGAGCCTATCGCCATGAAATACTGTGCAGCGGGATTTCATGCCTTTGTGCTGACCTATTCGATAGCACCTACCGGTTGGCCGGCGGCCTGCTGTGAGCTCTCTAAAGCGATTGCCTATGTGCGCAGCATTGCGGCGGAGCATCACATCCAAAAGGATAAAATCGTTGTTTGCGGTTTTTCAGCCGGCGGACATCTGGCAGCCAGCATCGGCGTACACTATGACAAAGAGATTGTCAAAAAATTCTCCGGCGTTACCGGCGAGGAGAACAGACCGGACGGTATGATTCTCGGTTACCCGGTTATCACCGATGAAGAGGCAAAAACGCATATGGGAACTATGGAGAACTTCATTGCCGGACGGGAAGAGGCAAGACCATATTTCGGACTGGAACACCACGTCAGTGAAAATACGCCTAAGACCTTTTTATGGCACACCTTTGCAGACAATGGAGTACCGGTAGAGAACTCTATGCGGTTTGCCGAAGCACTTCTTCGACATCATGTTCCCTATGAACTGCATATCTTCCCGGAAGGTCCTCATGGACTGTCCCTTGCCGATAAGTCCACCGGAATGTCACTTCCGGCTGTTCAGCCTTGGATTGATTTGTCTATTACCTGGTTGGAAAATCTGTAACAAAATTTCTACATAGGCACCGAAGGCTTTGTCTTCGATGCCGAAAAGAGGGTGTAAATCCCTCTCATATCCGGCGGCTCTGCCGCCAAACATGGGGGTGTAAAGGTTTCGACGGGGTATTAGATACGCGGAGAGCGGGCCGCAGCGGGTGCTGCGTAAAAAACCCAACTTTTAAAATTAAACGCTAACAATCAAGTAGCATACGCTGCCTAATGGCGGCTGTCCTCTCTAAATGTACCGCAGTTTAGAAAAGGGCATCATTATCAGCGGTGAACGTGCGCCGGGAAAGCTTTGACCTGGCCATGCACTATGAAGCTACCAAACGGCCGAGTTTGTCTATGGACTTTGCCGGGCGGGAATTTTAAACCATAGACTACGCCCGTAGCCGCTCTGCGGGGATAATGTTTCGGACGGGGGTTCAATCCCCCCCACCTCCACCACGTCGTCGGAATGGACTTCGCTCCATTCCGATTTTTCTTTACCGAAAAATCAGTCATTCGCTTCGTCATTCCTCCTCTTTCCCAAAATGCTACCGCCTTTTGGGAGCCCTGCGCCTTGCGGCGCTTCTATCTTTCTTCATCGGACTTCGCTCATGCCGCTGCAAACAGGGCTTTCACAATCAAAGCGCCTTACGATGCTGGCAGCAACCGCCGCAGCCGCATTCTTTCTCTTCTCCATCACAAAGGGAATACTCTCCTCCTTCTATCCGAAGTCCTATACCCTCTACCAATGCGGCGGCTATTTTTTTCCTTGCTTTATTGTAAATCTGCTGGATCGTGGTACGCGCAACTCGCATATAACTGGCACATTCCTCCTGAGAAAATCCCTCTTTGTCTATTAGACGGATTGTCTCATACTCATCGACAGTCAAAATTATTTTATTGTCTGCTCCGCTCTCCATCCCATTTTCCGGATGAAATTCGTTAACCTTGGGAAGACAGCATACCTTCCTGCATTTTCTCGGTCTTGGCATACGCGATTCCTTTCATAGATGATTGACAGATACCCTGTATTATGGTATCATAAAACCAGTTTATGACATATGTCATTTATTGGCATTGTATCACATGAAATAGGATATGTCAAATAATATAAGAACAAGCGAGGTAGTTATTATTATGAAAGTAGTAGTCATTGGCGGTGTTGCAGCCGGCACAAAAGCTGCGGCTAAAATCAAACGTGAAGACCGTTCGGCTCAGGTTGATATTTATACCAAGAGCAACGAGATTTCTTATGCGGGGTGCGGCCTGCCTTATTATGTCGGAGGCGATATAGAAACAAGGGACGAGCTTATTGTAAACTCTCCGGAAAAGTTTTCCTCGCTTACAGGTGCATCCGTTTACATTGGGCAGGAAGCAATCTGCGTTGACGCAAAAGCAAAAACCGTAGTTTTCAAAAGCACCGTTGACGGATCACTGCAAACCATAGATTATGATAAACTGATTGTTGCAAGCGGCGCTTCACCGATTGTCCCCAACATCGACGGTGTAGACCGCAAAGGTGTCTTTGCAGTTCGTACACCGGATGACGCCATTGCCATCCGCACTTATATTGAAAACAACAACTGTAAAAAGGCCGTGGTTGTCGGCGCCGGGTTCATAGGCATGGAAATGGCCGAAAATCTTCTGGCACAAAAGCTGTCCGTCACGGTAATTGATATGGCAAACCAAATTCTTCCTAATATTCTTGACCCCGAAATGGCGGGCTTTGCCGCAAGGGAGCTCCGCAAGGGCGGAATGAGAATATTAACAAAAACCGCAGTTTCCTCTCTAAAGGGCGAAAATGCAATTACCTCTGTTGTGACAAGCGCCGGAGAGCTTCCGGCAGACCTCTTGATATTGAGTATCGGGATTCGACCCGCTACCGCTTTTATAGAAAGCACCGGCATTGAAATGATGCATGGCACTATTGCAGTCGATGCATATCAGAAGTCCAGCATAGAGGATATTTATGCCGTAGGCGACTGTGCGATGGTGAAAAACCGTATTACCGGTGAACCGCAATGGTCTGCCATGGGTTCAACAGCAAATATTACCGCTCGGTGTCTTGCAAAGACACTTACCGGGACAAGCAGTATGTACGGCGGCTGTCTGGGGACAGGGGTTGTAAAGCTCTCCCCGGCCTTAAGCGCAGGACGTACGGGGCTTTCCGAAGAACAGGCTGTCAGCGCCGGATACGATGTGGAAACCGTTGTCTGTGTCAGTGATGATAAAGCGCATTATTATCCGGATTCTTCCGTATTTATCACAAAGCTGATTGCAGATAAAGACACGGCAAGGCTGCTGGGTATGCAGGTGCTGGGCGGCGGAGCGGTTGATAAGATGACGGATATTGCCGTTGTGGGCATTTCGGCAGGTCTTAAGGTCAGCGACTTTGATACCATGGATATGGCATATGCACCGCCGTTTTCTACGGCAATTCATCCCTTTGTTCAGGCATGCTATGTACTGCAAAACAAGATGAACGGAGCTTTTGAGACATTTACACCTGCTGAATATCTTGCGGGAAAAGCAAAAGACTACCGTGTGATTGATGTTCAGCCCGAAGCTAAAATCTTCGGTGCGACATGGGTAGACCTCGGAAAAGTCAATAGTGAAATTGAGGGTATCGATAAGGATGAAAAGTTGCTTTTGGTCTGCACGAGAGGCAAGAGAGGATATTTTCTGCAGAACCGCTTAAAATATTACGGTTATACCAGCACACGAGTTTTAGAGGGCGGTGCGTTTTTCAACACGGTAAAGGTTGAAAATGCTGCTGGTGTACTTTCGGCGGCAGAGATCAAACGGGTAAAGGGGCTTGGCTGTCTTCAGGATAAGCGTTATGCCGATGTATTTAATGTGCGGGTTATTACCAAGAACGGAAAGATTACGGCAGCAGAGCAGCATATTATTGCACAAGCGGCAGAGAAATTCGGAAGCGGCGAGGTCACGATGACCTCCCGGCTTACCTTGGAAATTCAAGGCGTCCGCTACGCAGATATTGACGATATTATTACATACCTAAACGAAAATGGTCTGCTTACCGGCGGTACCGGTTCCCTTGTGCGTCCTGTGGTTTCCTGCAAGGGCACCACTTGCCAGTACGGACTGATTGATACCTTTGGCTTGAGTGAAAAAATTCATGAGCGTTTCTATCTCGGTTATCACGATGTCACATTGCCGCATAAATTTAAAATAGCCGTGGGCGGCTGTCCAAACAACTGTGTTAAACCGGATCTCAATGACCTCGGAGTAATCGGTCAGCGTGTTCCCGTTTTAGATACCGAAAAATGCAAAGGCTGCAAAAAGTGTCAGGTTGAAAGTCATTGCCCCATCGAAGCCGCAAAACTGGATAACGGAAAGCTTGTCATAGGAGCAGAATGTAATAACTGCGGACGCTGCAGGGGTAAATGCCCGTTTGGTGCTATTTCTGAATATACTGACGGCTACAAAGTATATATCGGCGGCAGATGGGGTAAAAAATTCGCAAACGGAAGACCTCTTGAAAAGATATTTACTTCTGAGGATGAGGTACTGGATGTAATTGAACGTGCCATTTTGTTCTTCCGTGACGAGGGCATCTCCGGCGAACGCTTTGCCGATACCATCATGCGTTTAGGCTTTGAATATGTTCAGGACAAGCTGATAAACAATAAAATTGATAAAACGGCAATTCTAAACAAAACAGTAAAAGGCGGTGCCACATGCTGATGAAAAGATTCCTGGCTGTAGCGTTATCTTTGATGCTTTTCATGCTTTGCGGATGCTCTTCCCGCAAAGCAAATGATGTATCCTCAAAAAATAATCGTATGATCACCTTTACCGATGCTTTGGGCAGAGAGGTTTCCGTTTGCAAAAATCCGCAAAGAACAGCAGCGCTTATCGGAAGCTTCGCCGACGTTTGGAATCTTGCGGGCGGCAGCGTCTGCGCCTCCGCAGATGATGCATGGGATGATTTCGGACTTACTCTTGACGGCGCTGTGAATCTCGGCGGAGCACACTCTCCCTCTTTAGAGCTATTATTTTCGGCAGAGCCCGATTTTGTAATTGCCAGCGCATCTACGGCAGCGGACGTGGATATGAAAGATGTACTTGAAAACGCAAAAATTACCGCAGCATATTTCGATGTTGACTGCTTTGAGGATTATCTTCATATGCTGGATATTTGCACGGATATAACAGGCCGGAAAGACCTTTACGAGAAAAACGGACTCAATATAAAAAAGCAGATTGAAAAAGTGAAAGAAAATATCACGAATGAAAATCTCCCCGAAGAACAACGAACCGTTCTTTTACTGCGGGCGTCCTCCGGTTTTGTAAAAGCAAAAAACACCGAGGGAACAATTCACGGTGAAATGCTTTCGGATTTAGGATGCATCAATAGAGCGGACAGCGATAAAAGCTTGCTGGAAAATTTAAGTATTGAAAGTATTTTAAGTCATGAACCGTATCATATTTTTATAGTACCCATGGGTGATGATATTGTGTCGGCCAAAAACAGTCTGTCAAAAATGATGAATGAAAACCCGGCATGGAATAGTCTTTCGGCAGTAAAAGAAAATCGGCTGCATTTTATGGACAAAAAGCTGTTTAATTTAAAGCCAAATGCACGATGGGCGGATGCGTATGAACAACTTTATGAAATTTTGCAAAAATAAAAAGATTATAGTATTATATGCCGCAGCATTGATTTTTTTGCTGGCATCATTTTTCCTCGGTATTATGTGCGGAAGCACCTCCCTTTCGGTTTCGAAAATATGGCAGGCACTTTCAAGCTATCATGCCGCCGACAGTACAGCTCGTATCTTTTGGTATATCAGACTTCCCAGAATATGCGCCTGTCTGATTTGCGGTGCGGCGCTTTCTGTATCCGGCGCAGTGATACAGGGAGTGCTTGCCAACCGACTTGCTTCGCCAAGCATCATAGGCGTAAATTCCGGAGCAGGTCTTGCCGTTACGTTATGTGCAGCCCTTGGCATTTACAGCGGATGGCAGCTTTCCGTTTGCGCCTTCTTGGGAGCCTTTGCAGCTGTTATGCTTGTCAGCATCGGCTCCCGCAAATGCAGAGCATCCCGCGGCACGGTTATTTTGATGGGTGTTGCCCTGAACAGCTTGCTCAATGCCGTTTCGGATACTGTCATTACGATACACTCCGAGGTCGGATTTATGAGCAACGATTTTAAAATCGGCGAATTTTCTGCGGTTACCTATCAAAAATTACTGCCGGCATCCATCATCGTTATGGCAACGCTGATCTTTTTGTTTACGTTAACCAACGAACTTGACGTCCTGACTCTCGGTGAAGATCAGGCCAAGGGTCTTGGAATGAATACATGCCTGGTGCGAACACTGTTTTTACTGCTCGCAGCCCTGCTTGCCGGATGTGCCGTCAGCCTCGCAGGCTTACTTTCTTTTGTGGGACTTATCGTTCCTCATACGGTCAGACGCATGGCGGGAAACAGCGCTTCCCGTCTTTTGCCTCTTTGTGCCTTAATCGGCGCAGGATTTGTCGCTTTCTGCGATACCATGTCAAGGACCTTATTTTCGCCTTATGAAATACCGGTTGGCATCATCATGGCTTTTCTTGGTGTACCTTTCTTCATCGCGATTCTGATAAAAGGAAAAGGAGGACACGCCGGTGATTGAAATCAAAAATCTCTCTGCAGGATATGCAAAAAATTATGTATTACAAAATGTGTCTGTATCCTTTGAAAAAGGAAAACTTACATCGATTATCGGAACAAACGGCGCGGGAAAAAGCACATTGCTGAAAACAATGACCGGAATTTTAACGCCGGATTCAGGAGATATTTTTGTTGATGGAGCTGCGTTGTCATCGCTTAAATCTCAGGAAGCTGCCCAAAGAATCTCCTATCTTGCACAAGGGAAAAATACTCCCGATATGACTGCGTTTCAGATGGTGCTTCACGGCAGATTTCCGCATTTGAATTATCCTCGCCGTTACTCACAAAAAGACCGTGATATCGCCTATGCGGCTATGGAACGAATGGGTATTGCGGATGCTGCTCACAAACGGATGACATCTTTATCCGGCGGTATGCGACAAAACGTTTATATCGCAATGGCTTTGGCGCAGGATACCGATTACATTTTATTGGACGAACCCACAACATATTTGGATATTTTTCATCAGCTCCATCTGCTGAAAACCCTGCGCACACTTACGGCAGGCGGGAAAGGAATCCTGGCCGTTATGCACGATCTCCCAATGGCGTTTAACTTTTCAGATTGTATCGCCGTTTTGAATAACGGAACCATCGTCTTATGTGATTCCCCGAAAAATATTCATAAAAGCGGTATCATGAAAGATATTTTCGGAATTGAAATGAATTATTCTGCCGAGGATAGGAGTTATCATTATCGTTACACCTGTCCATGATTGTCCATAAAATATCCCGCATTCCATTATGCTTTTCCACCCACTAGGATTTATGGTTATTTTCTCTAAAATCCTTAAATCTGTGAAAGGTCATCATATTGGAATTGTGATAATTCATACAATCATGAAATGCAGTTCTACACACCGCTATAATA